>JACQDU010000084.1 GCA_016200955.1 bacterium | reverse complement strand
CGCTCGGCGATCAGCCTCTCGTTGTCGGAGCGGAGGCGGTCGCGCTCGGCGACGAGGCTCTCCTGGCCCTTCGCGAGAGCGGAGCGCGACGCGGCGGTGCTGTCGAGCGTGCGAGCGGCCGACTCGAGCTCGGCTCGCATCTTCTTCACGTCGTCCTCGAGCCTCCGCTTCTGGGAGTCGAAGGCGACCTTCTGCCCCTGGAGCTCGGCGTCCTTGTCCTCGACCTCGTTCCTGAGCTTCCGGTTCTCCTCCTCGAGCGCCTCGGTGCTCGAGCTCGAGCTCGCTCCCTGGGAGCGGAGCGCCTTGTTCTCGTCCTCGAGCGCGAGGATCTTCTGGGCGAGCTCGGCGGCGTCGGCGTCGGCCGCCTGGACCCTCGGCTCGAGCTCCGCGAGCGTCGCCTCGACCTCCGCGAGCCTCGTGGAGACGGCCTCGGCGCTCGCGAGCGCCGCGTCGCGAGCCTCGCACGCCTGCGCGAGCCTCGCCTCGGTCGCGTCTCTCTGCGCCTCGACCGCTCGGAGGGCCTCGTTGCCCGCTTCGCCCGACGGGGCTGGGCCCGTCTTCCTGGAGAGGCGGCTCTCGGCGTCGGCGAGCTTGGCCTGGGTCGTCTCGAGCTCCGTCTTGAGCCTGTCGAGGTCCGCCGCGAACGCCGCGTCCTTCTGGGAGATCAGGTCGGTGTCGCCCGAGACGGCGAGACCGCCCTCCTTCGCCGCCTCGACCTCGAGCTTGAGCTGGTCGCGCTCCTGCTCGAGCGCGTGAGCGCGCTTCCGCTCCTCGGCGAGGGCCTCGCTGGCGGTGGCGAAGCGCCGCTCGAGCTTCTCGAGCTGCGCATCGAGGTTCGCGGCTCTCGCTCCGCCCGTGGAGCCGGTCGCTTTCTTCCCCGCCTCGAGCTGCAGGGCGAGCTGGCGGCGCGCCTCGTTCGACTCCTTGAGGGCGGTCTGGAGGTCCTCGACGTCTTCCTGGGAAGGCCGCTTCCCGAGCTCCTCCTTGACGGCCGCGAGCTCTGCCAGGACCGAGGCGACGCGAGCCTCGCTGTCCTCCTCGCCGCCCTCGGAGGACGATGCCCGCGCGATCTCGAGCTCCTTCTCGACCTCCGAGAGGTTCCGGGCGAGCTCATCGCGCTCGCTCGCGAGCTGATCGCGGGCGGCGGTGAGCTGGGCCCTCTCCTTGGCGAAGGCGGCGTCGTTCGCCTGGGCGCCGCCCTGGCCCTCGGCGGACATGAGCGCCTTCACGCGCTCCTTCAGGCGGTCGCGCTCGGTCTCGAGCTGCTCCCGCTCGGCAACGCTACGCGAGCGAGCGGCCGCGAGGGCGTCGCGCTCCTTCATGAACTTGTCGCGCTCGGCCGTGAGCGCGGCGACCTTCGCCTTCTCGCCGCCGAGGACGCCGCTCCCGCCGCCCTTGAGCGCAGTGAGCTGGGCGGCGAGCTGGTCTCGCTCGCCAGCGAGCTGCTCGCGCTCGGAGATGCTCTTCGTCCGGGCCTGCGCGAGAGCGTCTCGCTCCTTCGCGATCTTGTCGCGCTCGGCCGTGAGCTGGGCGACCCTCTCGTTGACTCCCGCTCCGGCGCCGGCCTTGGTCTGGGCGAGCTTCTGCGCGAGGTCCTCGTGCTCCTTGGAGAGCCGGTCGAGCGCCGCGGCGACGTTGTCGCGCTCGTGCGCGAGAGCGTCCCTCTGCGCGGCGACGCTCGCTCCCTGCTGGAAGAGCTCGTCGCGCTCCTTCGCGAGCTGCTCGCGCTCGCGGGCGACCTCGTCGCGCTCGGCGACGGCCCGGTCGCGTTGCTGGATCAGGACGTCGCGCTCGGCCGCCGCGCCCTTCTCGGCGCGGAGCGCGGTGAGCTCCTCCTGGAGTTGCTCGCGGTCGCTCTCGAGGGGCTCGAGCTTCGAGGCGAGCTCGTCCTTCTCCTGGGAGACCTGGTCGCGCTCGGCGGCGATCAGGTCGCGCTCGCTCACGGTCTGGTCGCGCTCGGCCGCGATCTGGTCGCGCTCGGCCAGGACGGCCTCGTACTCCGCCTGGCGCGCCCGGAGGTCGGTCTCTCCCGTCGAGTTCGCGGCCTGGAGCGCCTCGATCTCGGAGCGGAGGCGGTCGATCTCCTCCTGGAGCTCGCTCGCCTCGGCCGTGGGAGGAGGAGCCGTGGGCGGAGCGGCGCCGCCGGACTTGAACCTCGCCTCGAACATCTTGAGGAGAGACTCCTTCGCGCGGACCTGCTCCTCCATGGCGTGGAGCTTGACGTTCTGCTCGGCCTCGAGGTGCTCCCTGTCCGCGAGAGCGGCCTCGCGCTCGGTCGTGGCGACCTTGAGCTCGCCCTCGAGACGCAGGACCGTCTTCTTGAGCTTCTCCAGCTCCTCGTCGTTGAGCTTGAGGCCGCCCCGGGGAAGGCGATACGTGCCGCTCCCGTGGGCCTTGTCCGTCGCGAGGGCCTCGAGCGCGGTCTTCCGCGACTCGAGCTCGGAGACCCGGCTCTGGAGCTTCGCGTTCTCCTCGAAAGTGGTCCTTGCCTTCGCGAGAGCGGCGTCCCTCTGGCGCTCGAGCTCGGCCCGGAACTCGTCCGAGGTGAGCTGATCGCCCGAGTCCTGCATGGCCTTCTCGAGGGCTTCCTCGAGCTTCTCTCGCTCGAGCTTCGAGGTCTCCTTGGACTCGTCGAGCTGCCTCTCGGCCTTCCTCGCGCGATTGCGGAACTCCTCCCGCTCGCGCAGCGCGCGGAGGGGCTCGAGCGCGGCGCGGGGCGCGGAGTCGCCGTTGCGGGCGGGCTCGGGCTCTCGCTGCTCGGCTTCTTCCGCCTCCTCGGATGCGGGGAGCTCGTCGGACTCGGACGCGGGCATCATTCCCTTTCGCCCCTACCCGTGTGACCCTCCAGCGTAAAGCACGGACGGCTCGAGGGCAACATGGGAGACTGAGGTTGTCGAGGGAGACTCTCCCGGTGGATCGGGGCGTGCGGGACTTGAAACCACCGAAACCACCGAAGGCACTGAAACGGCAACTCGCTGTCCGTCGGTGCCTTCGGTGGTTTGTCTACTCGTGAGAAGCTGGCTTGTGCGTCCAGGACGCTGGCTCACGCGTGCATGACGGTCGCTCTTGCGTCCATGACGCTCGCTCAATCCCATCGACTACCGCCCCCTGCCCCACGAGGCTCATGTAACTCCGTGCGACGCACTTGCGAGAGAGATGACGCCCCCTGACGGAGGGGTCGGGCCCGAGGCTTGCATTGACCTGCGACAATCTTGGGATATCGTCCAGGAAGCGAACGGTATGCTCGTCGTGCGCGCGAAGTGTCTGTGCGGAACGCCCCTCGAAGGGACTCCTTCGAACGCGGGGGCGCTCGCGTGCACCTCGTGCGGGCGGCACGTGGTCGTGGACGCCGACGCGGCGGCCCGGGCGACTCACGTGAACGACGCCGAGGACACGAGAGACCTCGCGGCGGCGGTCCAGGCCGCGAAGGCGGGCGCCGTCTCTCCCCTCGAGAACTCTCTCGGGCAGGAAGCCAAGCGCAAGAAGACCCCCGTCCCGGATCGGCTCGGCGCCTACCGCGTCCTGGGCCGCCTGGGCGAAGGCGGCATTGGCGTCGTCTACAAGGGCCACGACGACATCCTCGACCGCCCCGTCGCGATCAAGGTCCTCGCTCCCATGCTCCGGCTCGATCCCGACGCCGTGCGCCGGTTCCTCCGGGAAGCGCGCGTCGCGGCCGGGATCGCGCACGAGAACGTCGTCTCCATCTACTTCGCTGGAGAAGAAAACGAGGCTCCCTACCTCGTCATGGAGTTCGTCGAGGGGAGAGACCTCCGCGAGCTCCTCGAGCGCGAGGGCCCGCTCCCCTGGAAGCGCGCCGTCAAGTACATGGAGGACGCCGCGCGCGGTCTCTCGGCGGCCCAGCACCGGGGGCTCGTCCACAGGGACGTGAAGCCGGCGAATCTCCTCCTCGACGCGAAGGAAGACCGCGTCAAGGTCGCCGACTTCGGGCTCGCGAAGGCGCGCTCGGTGGACGGCTCTCTCACGGGATCGCAGATCCTGGCGGGAACGCCTCTCTACGTGGCTCCCGAGGTGGCGCGGGAGGGAGACGGCGACCACCGGGCCGACATCTACTCGCTCGGAGCGACCTTCTACCACCTGCTCGCCGGAGGTCCTCCTTTCCCGGGCAAGACTCCGGCGGCCGCGATCATAGGCCACCTCTCGGAGCCCGTTCCCGACCTCGCCTCGAAGCGCCCCGACCTCCCCGCGGGAGTCGTCGCGATCGTGAGGCGCTGCCTCGCGAAGGAGCCGAAGGACCGTTACGCGACCTGGCCCGAGCTCCTCTCCGCCCTCGAGCAGGTGAAGTCGGGGAAGCCCGTCGAAGCCGCGCCCGAAGCGGCTCTCAGGCCGGCGAACGGTCACGTTCCGCGGGTCGTCGTGAGACCCGTCGATCCCGGCCCGCTCCGCGTTCACCTCCACCCGACCGAGCTCCCGGTGAGGATCCGCATCCACGAGGACTCGAACCACGAGGTCTGGAAGACGCTCGGCGCTTACCTCCTCTGGGTGCCGCCTCTCGGCTTCCTCGGCTTCCATCGGTTCTTCCTCGGGAGGACGGCGACGGGGCTCATCTTCTTCCTCACCGGAGGAGCCTTCGGGATCGGGTGGCTCATCGACCTCTTCTCGATCCCGGGGCTCGTCAAGCGCTCGAGGCAGACCGGCGCCGCCACCGCGAGCGACGACGGCGAGGCCCTCGGCACGGCTTACCTCCTCTGGATCCTCCCCATGCTCGGGATCCTCGGAGCTCACCGTTATTACACCGGCCACTTCTTCACCGGGCTCCTCTACACGTGCACCTTCGGCCTCTTCGGGATCGGGTGGGTGCTCGACTTCTTCCTCATGCACAGCCTCGTTCAAGAGGCGAGGCGCCCGAGGCCGCGCGCGCACGTTCCTGCGCTTGCCCATGCGGCCTATCAGTCGTGGAAGACGGACGAGTAGCACGGGAGAACGGCCCTCGACCCGAAGAACAGAAGGAACCGCCGAGGCGCAGAGAACGCAGAGGCACGCGGAGAAGGACCTCCGACGCGTCTCTCTGCGAAGCTCTGCGACCTCCGCGCCTCCGCGGTGACCGTCTCTTCAATCCGAGGTGCGGACGCGGGCCTCATCGTTCGTTTTCTTGACGGTTCGTACGCGGGACAACGCTGCTATCGCCCGGAAGTCGCTCGACGTAAGTAAGAGACCGGGCCAAGCCGCGAGCCCCGGGGCTCGCTAGACTGGCACGCGGTGTGGTCTCACCCGGACGAGGTCCGGGATCCCGTCGGGTTGGGAACGTCGTGGGGAGGGGGCCGTGGTCAAGGCCGAGCCTTATGTGACTTGCGCTTGCGGAGCGCCCGCGTCCGGGACCCCCTCGCCCGACGGGACCGTTCCGTGCGGCGCTTGCGGCCGACGGGTGGTCGTCGATGCCGCCCTCGCGGCCCGTGCTTTCGGGACGTCCGAGCAGAGCCCGACCCGGACGCTCGATGCGCCGGGAAAGGGCGAGCGCGCGCTCGCCGACTCCACGGGAGAGCCGCTCAAGCTCGTGATCCCCGAGGCTCCGACGCCGGATGGCGTCACGCAGAGCATCGCTCCCGAGCCCGAGAAGAAGCCGATCCTCTCCCCCCGCATGCCCGAGAAGCTCGGCGCCTACAAGGTCATGGGCCGCCTCGGCGCGGGAGGCATGGGGATCGTCTACCGTGGCCACGACGCCGCGCTCGACCGGCCCGTCGCGCTCAAGGTCCTCGCCCGGACGGGAGGGCCGGAGGACCAGCTCGCCGGTCTCGAGCAGGAAGCGCGCGCGATCGCGGCCGTCGCTCACCCGAACGTCGTCCAGGTCTACTCCGCGGGCGAGCAGGACGGCCTCGCTTACTTCGCCATGGAGCTCGTCTCGGGCCCCGACCTCCGCGAGGTCCTCGAGCGCGAGGGTCCGTTCTCCCCCGAGCGCGCGAAGAAGGCCATGATCCAGGCCGCGACCGGCCTCAGGGCCGCCGCGCGGAAGGGGATCTTCCACAGGGACGTGAAGCCCGCGAACCTGCTTCTCGACAAGCGAGAGGACCAGGTCAAGGTCGCCGACTTCGGCCTCGCGAAGCGAGCTTGCGTGGACGCCTCGCTCGCGGGGACGAGCCTGATCGCGGGAACGCCGCTCTACGTGGCTCCCGAGGTGATCCAGGACGGCGTGGGAGACCAGAGAGCCGACATCTACTCGCTCGGAGCGACCTTCTACCACCTCCTCGCGGGCGCTCCGCCCTTCGGAGGGAAGAGCGCCGCCGAGGCCTTGCTCGGGCACGCGAAGCTCGAGGCCCCCGACTTGAAGGTCGCGCGCCCCGACGTGCCGCTCGACCTCGCTCGCACGATCAGGCGCTGCCTCGAGAAGGACCCCCGGGCCCGCTTCCAGAGCTACGACGAGCTCCTCTCCGCTCTCGGGCGCACTCCTTCCGGCGCCCAGACCGCCGTGTCGAGCGGTGACGACCTGGGAGTCAAGGTGAGGCCGATCGCGCCTCCCGAGAAGCTCGAGAGCGTGGACGACTACGTCCGCGCGGTGGGACCCGCGGCCGAGAAGCTCGCCCGTGCGGCCGGTCGGACGGCCCAGGACGTCGCCCGGGCCGTCCAGCCCGCCGTGGACGAGGTCGCGAGAGCCATGCGGCAGTTGCCGACCTGGATGGCCCGTCACGCCCCGCCTGCTCCGCCGGTTCCGCCCGCTCCTCCGGCGGTCCCGCTCAGGAGAGAGCTCGCGAGGAAGCCTCGTCGCTCGGGGATCGTCGCGATCATCCTCCTGGCGGGAGGCGTGTGGCTCTTCGCGCATGCGCTTCCCCAGGTCCTCTCGCCGTTCGCTCACCCCTTCTCGTGGAGCTGGAGCCCCCGGAAGACCCACGAGACTCGCGCGACGCGGTCCAGTCCCTCCTGCGACGACGACCTCGTCTCGCTGGGACCGCTCATCGCGAGCTCGAGGCTCCCGCGAGACCCGCTCAACCCGGTGGACGTCCAGGCGCTCGTCCGTGAGCTTCCTCCGGGCTGGTCGGGCAGCGTCGTCACCGGCTGCCCGGA
>JACQDU010000083.1 GCA_016200955.1 bacterium | reverse complement strand
GAGCACGCCGGCCCGGCGGTGTTCGAGGCTGATAGATTCCTCGAAGACGACCGGCTCCTGCCCAAGGAGCGGAACATGAACGCGCGATTCGAGTCGAAGCCCGTGAAGCTGGCCGCCAAGGTCCGCACGAAGTCGGAGGGCAAGGAAGGTTTCGTGACGAAGATCGGCCTCCTCCGTATGCGGCGCGGCGGATCGGACAAGATCGACGTCTACTTCCCCGAGAAGCAGGCTCGCGGGTTCACGTTCATGAGCCGCCGTCTCTTCGTGGCGAGCTTCCTCGAGATCATCGAGCGGATCGACGAAGGCCTCGAGGTCGGCGTCTAGCCACTCTCACGTCGCGACGATGAGTTGCACTCCGGCCTGAAGCGAGAAGGCCGAGCGCACGCGCTCGGCACGAGGGATCGTCGTCGCCTTCCGGGAGTCGCGCGGGCGGTCGTCAGCGCCGACCGCCGATCGCACGGTCCAGCTCCGCGCGCCGCGAGGCGTAATCCGCGTGAGCGCGCTCGCGATCGAGGCTCTTCGCGAGAAGCGTGCGCTCCGCGTCGAGGAGCGCGAGGAAATCGACGGTGCCCGCGACGTAGTCGCCCTCGGCGGTCCTGACGCCGGTCTCCGCCTCCGGGAGGGCGTCCTTCGCGAGGATCGCGTAGCGCTCGGCGGCGGCGGCCGTCCGGGCGGCGCTCGCTCTCACGTCGTCGAGGACGCGGTTCCGCGTGGAGCGGACCTCGGCGCGGGCTCCGCGAGCAAGGGCCTCCGACTCCCGGATCCGCGCGAGGATCGAGGGCACGTAGATCGGGAGAGAAAAGCCGCCCATGAAGCCCGCGAAGCTCCGATCGGTCCCGAAGTCTCTCACGTAAGACGCGCCGAACGTCGGGTCGGGGATCCACTCCTGGCGCGCGCGGGAGGTCGCCTCGTCCGCCGCCGCCACCCGGTGCTCGGTCGCGACGAGGTCCGGCCTCCGCTCGAGCGCGCGCTCGTAGAGGGCCGTGAGCTCGCCCGGCCCCTCGGGTAGCGGGAGCGCCGCCAGCTTCCCGATCGGCGCGTCCGGGTGCCGGTCGAGGAGGACGTTGAGGGCGCTCGTCGCGACGAGCACGTTCCCGGCGAGCGTCGCTCGCTCGGCCCGGAGCCCGTCTCGCTCGACCCTCGCGCGGAGCATGTCCGAGAGCGTCGCTCTCCCGGCCTTGACCCTCGCGTCGAGGATCTCGATGAACCGGCCGAGCAAGACGACGTTCTCGTCCACGATCTCGACCTCGCGGCGGGCGAGGTAGAGGCTCGCGTAAGCCGTCGCCGCCTCCATGCGGAGGATGTTCTCGCGCTCGCGGTAGTCGGCGCCGGTGGCGCGCGCCTCGGAGAGAGCCGCGCGCGCCTCCGTCACGAGCTTCGTCGGGAACGGGACTCCCACGTCGACTCCCACTTCGTGCGTCTTCATCTGTCCCGAGTACCGGTAAGAGAACGCGGGAGAGATCGACGGGAACTGCCTCTGCGGGACCCTCTCGAGGAAGGCGACCCATCGCTCGAGCGCTACCGTGAGCTCGGGGTTCCGGCGCACGGCGATCTCCTGCACCTGGTCGGTCGAGATCCCGGACGTGATCCGGGCCTCGGCGTCGCCGCCTTCCGGTTTCGCCGCGAGGATCGCCTCGATCGGATCGTCATCGGCGTAAGAACGGCCGAGCCTCCGTCGCTCGACCCCGATCTCGCGCTCCTGGGCCGGGAGGTCGCCGATCGAGCATCCCGCGAGGGAGACGAGGGCCGCCATGGCGAGCTGCTCACGCATGGCCGGGGCCCTCCGCGGCTTCACCGTCCGGTGCGGGCGAGGGCACGACCGCGCGTCCGGCCTCCACGTCATCTTCCGTGAATCCGTGGAGCGCGAGCCAGCGCGCCCGTCTCACCCAGAAGAAGCGCACCGGGATGAAGAGGTCCACGACCTCGTCCGAGATGAGGAGCCCGCCGAGGACGGGCGCGGCCATGGCGGAGATCACCTCGTGGCCGACGCCGCTCGCCCAGAGCATGGGAGCGAGCGAGACGATCGCGACTCCCTCCGTGAGGAGCTTCGGCCTCAGACGGTGGACGGCTCCCTCGATGACCGTCTTCCGTAGCTCGTCGAGCGAGCGGATCCCGGAGAGCCCGCCCTTCCGTTCGATCGCTTCTCGCAGGTAGACGAGCATGATGATCCCGGTCTCGGTCGCCATGCCGAAGCACGCGATGAACCCGACCCAGACCGCGACCGAGAAGTTGAAGCCGAACAGCCACAGGAAGAAGATCCCACCGACGAGCGCCTCGGGGACGGCCATCATCATGAGCAGCGCGTCCACGAGGTCGCTGTAAGTCAGGTAGAGGACGATGAAGATCAGGAGGATCACGGCGGGGAAAACGAGAGAGAGCGTCTTCCGCGCGCGGACCTGGTGCTCGAACTGCCCGCTCCACTCGAGGTACATGCCCGAGGGGAGCTTCACTTTCTGTGAGACGACTCGCTGTGCTTCCGCGACGAACCCGACGATGTCGCGGTCTCGCACGTTGAGCTGGACGTAGCTCCGGAGGAGGCCGTTCTCGCTCTTGATCATGGAGGGCCCTTCGACGACCTTCACGTCCGCGAGGAGCCCGAGCGGGATCTGGAGCGGCCGCGAGCGCGCGTGGAGGTGAGTCATGTCCCCGGCCATGGGCGCTCCGCCCGTGCCCATGTCCAGAGCCCCGCTCGCAGCGACGTCCGAGCGCGAGTCCATGCCTCCCGTGCTCACGAGGAGGACCTTGATCTTCTGCTCGTCCTCGCGCCAGTCGCGGGCGTAGCGGACGCGCACGGGGTGCCGCTCGCGACCCTCGACGGTGCTCGTGATGACCTTCCCGCCGAGAGCGACCTCGATGACATCCTGGATATCGCCCACGCTGACGCCGTAGCGCGCGGCTTTCTTCCGGTCGATGTCGACCTCGATGTAACCCTTCCCGACGTTCTGGTCGGGGAAGACGTCCACCGCGCCCTGGACGCCCCGGAGGGCGGCCGCGACTTCCTCGGAGCAGCGCTGGATCTCGTCCTGGTCCTTCCCGAAGACCTTGACGCCGATCATGGTCCTCACGCCCGTCGCGAGCATGTCGATCCGGTTGATGATCGGCTGGGTCCAGATGTTTCCCCAGCCCGGGACCTGGAGCACCGAGTCCATCTCTTTCACGAGGTCCGACTTCGTCTGCTTCCAGAGGAACAGGCGCCGCGCGAAGGGCCCGTCGAGCTCTTCCCGGACCGCTTTCATTTCCGCGAGAAGAGGCGAGCCCAAAGGAAAGGGCGAGCCCGACCGCGGCGCCGGGCTCGCGAGGTCCCTGGAGAACAGCCCGCGCTCGCGCGCTTCCTTCGCGAGCTCTTCTAGGGAGAACCAGTCGAAGGCCCCGACCGCGCGGTCGAAGACCTCGTAGTCGAGAGACTTCACGCGCTCGCGCCAGATCTCCTCGCGTCGCTCGTGCGCGAAGGCGAGCATCTCGGTGAACAAGGTCGGCCGCTCGACGCCCAGGAGGTCGAGCGCGTCGCCGAGCTTCCCCGAGCGCCAGGAGTCGTCGGGCGCGAGGAGCTCGGGTGAGGGCTGGCCCTTCTCGTCGGTCTCGACCGCGCCCGCGGCGGCGAGCTTCGAGGCGACCTCCTGCACGAGGCGGTTCGCGTCCTCCTGCGCCGCGGCCTTCGCCAGGATCGGGCCTTCTTTCCCGGAGAGCGCCTCGCCGATCCGCGCGATCTCGTCGTTCGCGACCGCTCGCCGGAGCCGCCGGGCGCGCTCGAGGCGGCGCACGAGCTCTCCCACGAAGTCGCGCGCGAGGTCGTGCGCGAGCCGGGCTTCGAGCTCGCGGTGGCGCTCGAGGACGAACGCTCGCAGCGTGGCGTCGAAGCGAGAGATCGCGCTCATGGTCGCCGCATCCACGAGCGACCGCCTGTCGAGCTCCTGCGAGGCGGGCCGGACGTAGCCTCTCTCCTCGAGCTTCGCCAGGGCGAGATCGGCTTCCTTCCGGGCGTCCTCGTAGCGGATCGCGCGCTTCGGCCACTGCTCCTTCGGTCTCAGGTTGACGACCGTCTCGATCATGTCGAGCGGAGACGGATCCGTGGGAGTGTCGGCGCGGCCGCCTTTCCCGACGACCTGCTCGACCTCGGGGAAGCTCAGGAGGACCTTGTCGCGCGCCTTCAGGTCGTCCGAGGTCTCCGCGATCGACGCTCGCGGGACCGTGATCGGCATGTCGAGGATCGAGCCCTCGTCGAGGGGCGGCATGTACTCGCGGCCGATCTTCCCCCAGAGATGCCAGCCGAGCGCGAGGAGCACGACGAAGAACCAGTTGACCGTCTTCGGGTAGTCGAGGGCCCACGAGAGGACGGGCTTGTAGATCCGGATGAGGCTCCGGACGATCCAGTTCTGCTCCTCGCTCTTGAGCTTTCCCTTGATGAACGTCGGGATGAGCGCCGGGACGAGCGTGATCGACATGATCGCGACGCCGATCATGGCGAAGGTCTTCGTGAAGGCGAGCGGATGGAACGTCTTCCCTTCCATGCCGCGCAGCGCGAAGACGGGGATGAACGAGAGCAGGATGATGAGCACCGAGAAGAAGATCGGCCGCCCGACCGTCTTGCACGCGGGGATCACGAGCTCCCGCGTGTCTCCGGTGATCCGCCCTCCCTGGAAGTGAGCCGTGAGGTGATGCGTCGCGTTCTCGACCATGACGATCGCCTGGTCCACGAGGATCCCGATCGAGATCGCGATCCCCGAGAGCGACATGATGTTCGAGGCGATCCCGAACCTCCGCATGAGGATGAACGAGACGAGGACCGAGAGCGGGAGCGTGAGGCAGATCACGAACGCGCTCCTCGCGTGGCCGAGGATGAGCAGGATCGCGATCGTCGCGATCACCATCTCGTGCGTGAGGATCTCGGTGAGCGTGTGGATCGCTCCCTGGATGAGGCGCGTCCGGTCGACGCCGCAGGTCGCCTCGTTGCCGTCCTTCTCGAGCGTGCTCCGGCGGAACTGGGGGCCCTGGCTCACCGTCGCCAGGTTCGAGACCGAGATCGGCGTGCCGCGCTGGGTCGCCGAGCGGATCACGATGTCGCGGATGTCCTCGATCGACTGGATCCACCCGACGCCGCGGATCAGGTACTCGGCCTTCCCCTTGTGCACGACGCGCCCGCCGACGGCCGAGTTCGAGCGAGCGACCGCGTCGTAGACCTGCCCGAGCGTGACCCCGTAGGCGCGGAGCTTGATCGGGTCCACGTCGATCTGGTACTCGATCGGGAAGCCGCCGACCGAGGCGACCTGCGAGACTCCCGGGACCGAGTTGAGCTGGTAGCGGACGAACCAGTCCTGGATCGCGCGGAGCCTCCCCGGCTCCTGGTTCGCTCCCTCGACCGTGTACCAGAAGATCTGCCCGAGCGCCGTCGCGTCGGGCGCGCGGTAAGGGACGACTCCCTGCGGGAGGAACGTGCTGGCGAGCGTGAGCCTCTCGCTCACGCGCTGTCTCGCGAAGTAGAAATCGACGTCATCCTCGAAGATCACGTTGATCATCGAGAAGTTGAACTCGCTCGAAGACCGGACCGACTTCACGCCCGCGAGCCCCTGGAGGTTCACCGAGAGCGGGTAAGTGATCTGGTCCTCGATCTCGCGCGGGCTCCTCCCCATCCAGTCGGTGAAGACGATGACCTGGTTCTCGGAGAGGTCGGGGATCGCATCGACCGGCGTGTTCGCGACCGAGTAGATGCCGAGAGCGACGACGAGCACGTAAGCGATCAGCACGACGAAGCGGTTCCGGATGGAGAGCTCGATGATGCGCTCGATCATCGGCCGCCTCCGCGCGACGCCTTCTCGAGCGTCTTCTTGGGATCGCGCTTCGCGTCCTCCTCGCAGCCCTCGCAGCAAAGGAAGACGGGGTGTCCATCGAGGACGACCTTGTCGGGCGTCCCCATGGAGCCGAGCGGCTCGCCCGTGATCGGGCAGACTCCCTGGGCCTCGGCGAGCTTCCTGTCCTCGGGAGAGAGGCTCCAGCTCTCGACGCCGATCGCGCGCGAGGCGTTGCTCCCGGGCGGATCGGCCTTCTTCGGCGGCGGCGCGTTCGGAGGCGCTTCGTGCCCGGTCGAGGGGCCTCCGCTCGCGCCGACGTACGTCGAGGCCGCCGCGGGGTTGAGCCGTGTCTCCGCGTCGATCAGGAAGGAGCCCGCGGTCGCGATGCGCTCGCCCGCCTCGAGGCCTTTCACGACGGGGAAGTCTCTCCCGACGCGCGGCCCTAGCTCGACGAGGACGCCCTCGAAGATCCCGGGCTCGCGCTCGACGTAGACGATCTTCCGTGAGCCGGTGTCGATCACGGAGCGCTCCGGGATCGCGAGGACGTCGCCCGGCCTCGGGACCGGGACGACTCTCGGGACGAGCTTCATGCCGCCGCACTTCTCGCACTTCCCGCCGGGCTCGCTCGAGCGCACCTCGGGGTGCATGGGACACCACCAGATCGTTCGGCGGTCTCCCGCGTTGCTCCCGCTCTCCGAGCCGATCGACGCGACGCTCGCGAGGAGCGTCTTGAACGGCTCGATCTCCCCGAGCGGCGTGCGGATCTTGACCGTGGCGTACATGCCGGGACGGAGGTCGTGCTTCGGGTTCTCGAGCGTGAACCGGACGGTGTTCGTGCGAGACGAGGGATCGAGGTGAGGGTGGACGAGGGCGACCGTTCCCTTGAAGACCCGGTTCGGGAAGGCCTCGACGGTGGCCTCGATGTCCTGCCCTTTCCTCAGGAAGGGGATATCCCCTTCGAAGACGTCGGCCTCGATCCAGATCCTCGTGAGGTCCGCGACCTCGAACAGCGTCATGCCGACCGAGACGTAAGCTCCCTTGACGACGTTTCGCTGGATGACGTGCCCGTGCTGGGGCGAGCGGATCACGAGGCGGCTGCTCGGGTCGCCGGACTCGAGGATCCGGTCGATCTCGCGCTCGTCCAGCCCGAGGAGCGTGAGCTTCTCGCGCCCGGCCTTCACGAGCTCGGACATGCCGGCGCTCTTCCTGGCGATCACGAGCTCGCGCGCGGCCGCGTAGAGCTCGGGGGAGTAGATCTCGGCGAGCGGCTCTCCTTCCTTCACGTCCACGAAGGTCTCGCTCACGAGGAGCTTCTCGAGGTAGCCGCTCACCCGCGCGACGATCCGCGAGAGGCGCGTCTCGTCGTACTGGACGGAGCCGACGGTGACGATCTCCTTCTCGAGGCGCTTGTAGCCGACCTCCTCCGTCAGGACGCCGGCGAGCTCGATCCGCTCGGGCGTGAGCTGGACGCGCCCCGTGACTCCCGCGGGGAGCGCCGGCGCCTCGCCTTTCTTCCTGAGAGAGAGCGGCATGCCGCAGATCGGACACTTCGGGACCTGACCGTCCTCGAGCCCCGGGCGAACGACGCTCGGGTGCATGGGACAGTAAAACTCCGTGTCCGACTGGACCGCCCCGACGGGGGCCGCGGGGCGCGTCCACTTGTCCCAGTGATTCTTGATCGTGTCCCAGTAGCCGATCACGAGCCCGGTCACGACGAGGATCGCGATGAACCGGAGCCGGACCTCGACGACCTTCAAGATGAGCCCGGCGCGCTGCCAGGGCGTGAGAGGCATCTTCCCGGGAGAGTCGTTGGGTTCCGCCACCTGAGCCTCCGTGTGCGACCGACCCGGCCCGGACGTCGGGCGCGAGTCGAGAGAGAACGACACCACCTCCTCCGGCGGAGCCGGAGGCCACTCGAACGGAGAGAGGTGGGTCTAGAGGCGGAGCGCGACCGCCTGGATCAGGTCGGGCGGCGGTCGGGGCGCGAGGTCGTGCGCCCGGCAGCTCCACGCGATCTCGACCGGAACGACGAGCGAGAGAGCCGGTGCGAGCGCGGGCGTCACGAGGTCGTTCGCCGGGAGAGAGGGAGCGGCTTCGACGAGGCGCGCCGGGTCGTCGTGAGCCTTCGTCGTCGTGATCTGGAGCAAAGGCTGGCAGCAGTCGGCGCTGTGATCGGGCGGGCAGCAGGAGTCCGGGCCCTCGCAGCAGGGCGGTCGCACGAGACGGAGCCGGACTTCCCACCCGCCCGTCGCGAACGAGAGCAGCAAGAGGGCGACGACGAGAAAGCGTGCGGCTCGGATCACACCGATAGTATCGCTCCTCCGGGTGGGCTTATTCCAGAGCGAAGGGCGAAGCGCGCGATATCCAAGGGAAAGGGCGTGAAAATCGGGATGAGCCGTCCTTGCCCATGCGCTTGCCTTGGCCTTGCCCTTCTCCCGAACGGGCAAGGGCAAGGGCCAAGGCGAGACGTTGCGCTCGATGCGCCTACTTCGCCTCGAGCTTCGTCTTGAGCGCGATGCCGCACTTGGGGTTCTTGTCGCCGTCGTGGGGGCACTTCGCATCCTTCTCGGTCTTCTCGAACACCCTTCCGGTGCCCTCGCAGCGGAAGACCTGGACCGTCTTCTTCTTGCCCTTGTTCACGCCCCACCAGGTCTTGTATTCGTCCGCGGTCTTGAGCTGCTGGCCGGTGATCGAGGCGAGCGCGGCCTGAGCGGCCGGGACGATGACCTTGTTCTTCGTCTCGCCGAGGACCTCGATGATGTCGTCGATCGCCTTGGGGCTCCCGATCGCCCCGAGCGCGCTCAGAGCCGAGGACGAGCAGGACGGGTCGGTCTTGCTCGCCTTGAGGAACGACGTGAGGTGCGGCACCGCCGCGTCCGAGTCGGTCGAGGCGAGCGCGGCGAGGACGGCCTGGTTCAGCTTCTCCGCCTGCGGGTCGCCGGGCTTGAGCGCCCTCCCGAGCACGTCGACGGCCGTGGGAGACCACTGCCCTCCGAGCGCCCGTGCGGCGAAGGTGCGAACCGTCTCGGTGGAGTCTTTCTGGAGCACTCCTGCGAGAGCGTCCACGATCTTCTTGTGCTGCGTTCCCCCGAGCGTCTGGACGGCCTTCGCGCGCAGCCCCTCGTCCTTGGTCGCGTATTCCTTCTTGAACGTCGCGAGCGCGGCGTCCGCCTCGGCGTCGGTCGCGTAAGCGAGCGCGATGCCGGAGAGCACGAGCGTGAGCACGGGAGCGATCAGGGCAATTCTCACGGGCAATTCTCCTGTACGGGTCGATGAGCCGAGGACAGCTTCCGGTGCGGGACGAGACGATGCAAGCTCCGAGCGTTCGTGGGAGCACGACGAATCGACGAGAGAGCGCGCGCTTACTTCTTCTCCTCCTTGGGAGCCATGGCCTCGAGCTTCGCCTTGAGCTCCGGGTGACACACGAGGCACTGGGAGTCGGGCAGCTCGTGCTTCGCGCACCAGTCGCCCTTCTTCTTGAACTCGGGGATCAAGGTCTCGTTGCAGCGCGTGCAGATCGACTCGGGGACGCCGTGCTCCTTGCACCAGTCGGCGACCTCGACCCTAGGCACGATCGGCGCCCGCGCGTTCGTCGCCGCGGGAGGAGCGTTCGTCGTGGCCGGCGGCGGCGTGGGCTGGTCGGGACAACCGAGGAAGACGAGAGTCGAGGCGAGAGCGACCGCTCTCGCGGCGTTCACGAAGCTTCGAGGCATGCTTCACCGTTCCTTTCTTCGACTGTCGAGACCGGCTCCGGCCCCGCCGCGCCGGCGGGAGATCCGAAGACCAGGTAGAGGACGGGCAAGACGAGCAGCGTCAGGAGCGTGCTCGAGATCACGCCTCCGATCACGACCGTCGCGAGAGGCCGCTGCACTTCCGCTCCCATTCCGAGGGAGAGCGCCATGGGCACGAAGCCCAGGCTCGCGACGAGCCCCGTCATGAGCACCGGCCGGAGCCGCGTGAGCGCCGCTTCCTCGACCGCTCGCTCGAGCGAGAGGCCGCGTTCGCGAAGCTGACGCACGTAGGACACGAGCACCATGTCTCCGAGGACCGAAACGCCCGAGAGCGCTATGAACCCGACCGCCGCCGAGATCGAGAACGGCATGTCCCGGAGCCAGAGCGCGAACACTCCTCCGACGGCGGCGAACGGGACTCCCGTGAAGACGCGAACCGCATCGAGCCCCCGGCCGTACGTCACGTAGAGGAGCCCGAAGATCAGCGCGAGCGCGAGCGGCACGACGATCATGAGCCGCGTGCGCGCTCGCTCGAGGTGCTCGAACTGGCCGCCCCACTCGACGTGGTAGCGACCGGACGTGGGCAGCTTGACGGCGGCGACCTTCCGGCGCGCTTCGTCCACGAAGCCGCCCATGTCGCGGCCGCGGACGTTGCACTGGACCGTGATCCTCCTCCGGCCCCAGTCGCGCGTGATCGTGGACGGCCCCTCGACCGTCTCGACCGTCGCGAGACGGGAGAGAGGGACGCGTCCGCCCGCGGGAGTCGCGACGAGGATCGAGCCGACCGCCTCGGGGCTCGCGCGCAGCCGCTCGGGGAGCCGGACGACCAGCGGGAAGCGGAGCTCTCCCTCCTGCACTTCTCCCACGGGCTTCGTGCCGATCGATTCGACGAGGTCGAGGACCGCTCTCGCGGAGACTCCGTGGCGCGCGAGCTCGTCTTGCTTCACGCGAACTTCGAGGACGGGCTGTCCCGTGAGCTGCTCGGTCGTCGGATCGACGCAGCCCGGCACCGAACGGAGCGCCGCCTCGATCTCGCGCGCTCTCGCGGCGAGGACGGAGAAGTCGTCGCCGAAGAGCTTGACCGCGACGTCGCCGCGGACGCCCGAGATCATCTCGTTCATGCGCATCTCGATGGGCTGCGTGAGGGCGAGGCGCTGGCCCGGCATGTCGCGCAGCTCTCGCTGCACGAGGTCCACGAGCTCGGCCTGCGAGGCGGCCTTCTTCCAGCGCTCGCGCGGGCGGAGAGAGATGAAGACGTCGCAGAGCTCGATCCCCATGGGGTCGGTCGCGACCTCCGCCGTCCCGATCCGGCTCCAGACGTGCTCGATCTCGTCCTTGAACGCCGTGAGGAGCGCTTTCTCGATCTCGGTGTTGTAGCGGATCGACTCCTCGAGGTCGGTCCCGGCGATCCGGATCACGTTGACTACGATCGCTCCCTCCGAGAGGCGCGGGATGAACTCCGAGCCGAGGCCCCGCGCCATGACTCCCGCGACTCCCAGGACTCCGAGCGCGAGACCGATCACCGCGAGGCGGTTTCTCATGGCAGCTCTCAGGAAGGGCGCGTAGATCCGCTTCGCCGCGCGCACCAAGAAAGGCTCTCGTTCCAGCGTGAGCTTCCTGAGGAGCAGGCTCGCGAGGACGGGCATGAGGGTCAGCGAGAGAACGAGCGATCCGGCGAGCGCCAGGATCACCGTGAGCGCCATGGGCCGGAACAGCTTCCCCTCGATCCCCTCGAGCGTGAGGATCGGGAGGTAGACGATCATGATGATGAGCTCGCCGAAAAGCGTCGGCCGCCTCACCTCGATCGCGGCCTCGCGCACGACGTCGACGAGCCTCCGGTCGCGCGACTCGCCGCGCCCGAGGTGCCGGACGACGTTCTCGACCATGATCACGGAGCTGTCCACGACGAGCCCGAAGTCGATCGCTCCGAGCGAGAGGAGGCTCGCCGAGATCCCGAAGCGCAACATTCCGCTCGCCGCGAGAAGCATCGAGAGCGGGATCGCGAGCGCCACGATCAGCCCCGCGCGGAGGCTCCCGAGGAAAGCGAAGAGCACGGCGATCACGAGGAGCCCGCCCTCGAAGAGGTTCGAGCGCGCCGTGTCGATCACGTGGTCCACGAGCTCGGTCCGGTCGTAGACGGTCTGGACGCTCGTTCCGGACGGGAGAGTCGGCACGAGCTCGTCGAGCGTGTTCTTCATGCGCCACGTGACCTCGTGGCTGTTCTCTCCCATGAGCATGAAGCCGAGGCCCAGCACGACCTCGCCCTTCCCGTCGGCGGTCACGGCGCCGCGGCGGATCTCGTGGCCGATCGTCACGTCCGCGACGTGGCGCACGCGGATCGGTACGCCGTCCTTCGCGGTCACGACGATGTCCGCGATCTCGTCCGGCGTCGTCGTGCGGCCGATCCCCTGGACGAGGAGCATACCGCCCGAGCTCGCGATGCTCCCGCCGCCGACGTTCAGGTTGTTGTGCTTCAAGGCCAGCACGACCTCGTCGAAGGAGACGGAGTGCGCGATGAGCCGCGCGGGGTCGATGCTCACCTGGAGCTGCTTCTCGTAGCCGCCCCAGCTGTTGATCTCCGCGGCTCCGCGCACGGTGCGCAGCACCGGGCGAACTCCCCAGTCGTGGATCGTCCGGAGCTCGGTCAGGTCGCCTCCCTCGCTCGAGACGACATAATGGAAGACCTCGCCCAGGCCCGTCGCGACGGGGCCGAGCTTGGGGCGCGGGAGCCCCTCGCCCAGCTCGACGGTCGCGAGACGCTCGGTCACGAGCTGGCGCGCGAAGTAGACGCCCGTCCCGTCCTCGAAGGCCAGCGTGACCTGCGAAAGCCCGAACTTCGAGATCGAGCGCACCTGCTCGAGCCCCGGGAGGCCCGAGAGCGCCTGCTCGATCGGGAAGGTGATCTGCCGCTCGACCTCCTCGGGAGAGAGCGCGGGGACGACGGTGTTGATCTGGACCTGGACCGGCGTCGTGTCGGGGAAGGCGTCCACATCGAGAAAGCGAAGCGAGACCAGCCCGAGCAGAGCGAACGCGATCGCCGCCGCGATCACGAGCGCGCTGTTCTTGAGGGAAGTCTCGATGATCCAGTCGAGCAAGCGCGGCTCCTCTCGCTGCGTGGGGCGAC
>JACQDU010000451.1 GCA_016200955.1 bacterium | reverse complement strand
CACGGTGAGACGCCCGAGCGGCTCGCGGACGACGATCGCTCCGGCATCGAGGACGCCTTCCGCCGTCCAGCGGTCGGCCTCGATCGCTCGATGGCCGGCGAGATGCCTCGAGCCCGCAGCGAAGCGCGCGCTCACCGAGAAGCGGTTCTCGTCCCGCCTGAGCGCCCAGACGAGCGCGGCGAGGTCCTCGGCCGGCCAAGCGAGCGAGATCGCGAAGCTCCCGTCTTCTCCGCTCTCCGCGACTCCCAGGACGGGGAGGTCGAGACCGTCCTTGCTCGTCTCCCTCTCGGGACCGCTCGCCGGGAGGCACCCGCGCGAGAGGACCAGCGTGGCGCGCGGGTCGCGCGACTTGCCGAGAGGGGCGCGCAACGAGAGGACGACGCGCGCTCCTCTCACCGGCGCCGCCGTGATCTCGTCGAGCACGCTTCCTCGCGCGACGAGGCGCCGCAGCGAGACGCTCGGCGACGCGACGTTGCTCGTGCCCGAGAGGCGCGAGGAGTCGATCTTTCCCGGCTCGCTTCCCGGACGCGGCGGGACGCGCTCGCGCCGACGGCTCTCGTCGGGCCCCCGCCCGAGCACGAGAACGATCGCCACGAACACGAGGAAGAAGACGACGAGGAGCCAGCTCACCCCCGAACGCCCGGGCCTGTCGCCGATCGAGCTCTCGGGATCCGCCATGGCGAGCTTCCGCGGCGATCGTCTCACTGGCCTCGCGGAGCCGCAAGCGGTGGACGGTCGGGCGGGCTCTCATTATCCTTCGCCGGCTCCAGGAGGAACCATGGCGAGCATGCGCTGCGTCGTCGTGCGCGAGCACGGACCGGGAACCGACGTGCTCCGCTTCGAGGAGCGCCCCGTCCCCGAGCCGGGCCCGGGCGAGGCGCGGATCAGGGTCGCCGCCTGCGCCATGAACCACCTCGACACGTGGGTGCGCCGCGGCGTCCCGGGGCACACGTTCCCTCTCCCGATCGTTCCGGGCTGCGATATCGCGGGCACCGTCGACGCGCTCGGAGCGGGCGTCGCGAACGCGAGAGTCGGAGACCGCGTCGCCGTCGCTCCCGGCGTCTCCTGCGGCGCGTGCCGCGCGTGTCTCTCGGGGAGCGACCACCTCTGCCGCAGCTACGGGATCCTGGGCGAGCACCGGGACGGCGGCTACGCGGAGGCCGTGATCGTTCCGGCGAGGAACCTGATTCCGATCGCCGACTCGATGACCTTCCCCGAGGCGGCGTCGATCTCTCTCGTCTTCCTCACGGCGTGGCACATGCTCGTCCTGCGCTCGGAGCTCCGGCCGGGAGAGGACGTGCTCGTCCACGCGGCCGGCTCGGGGATCGGCACCGCGGCGATCCAGATCGCCAAGCTCTGGGGTGCTCGCCGGATCATCGCGAGCGCCTCGACGAAGGCGAAGCTCGACCGCGCGCGCGAGCTGGGCGCGACTCACCTCGTGAACTACACGGAGACGGACCTCTCGGCGGAAGTGAAGAAGATCACGGGAAAGCAGGGAGTCGACGTCGTCCTGGAGCACACGGGAGCCGCGACGTGGGAGTCCTCGATGCGCTCGGTGAAATGGGCCGGGCGCATCGTGCTGTGCGGCGCGACGAGCGGCCCCGACGTGAAGCTCGACCTCCGGCCCGTCTTCTTCAAGAGCCTCTCGATCCTCGGCTCGACCATGGGCAGCCAGGGCGAGCTCAGGGAGATCTGGGAGCACGTGCGAGCGGGCGCGCTCAAGCCGGTCGTCGACGTCGTCTGGCCGCTCGAGCGCGTGCGCGACGCTCACGAGCGCATGGCGAAGCGGGAGCAGATCGGGAAAATCGTCCTCACGCCCGCGCCCTGAGAGATGAGGACACGAAGACGCAAAGACGCGAAGACGCAAAGGCTTCAGAGGAGCCCTTGGCGGCCTTGCGCCTTTGCGTTTCTCGATCGCGGTTCAAGCGCTTTCATTTCCTCTCCTCGTCTCCCCGCGCCCTCTTCTTGGCTTTCAGTAATTGCGCCGTGAAGCTGTCGTCTTCCGACGACGGAACTTCCGGCGCGGCGCTCGCGGGAGCCGCCGGAGGAGCCGCCTTCGGAAGCTCGGGTAAGGGAGACGGAGAAGGAGGGGGAGCGCTCGCAGGAACGGGAGCGTGGGCGAGCGGCACGCGCGTGGCCTCGGCGGCCTTTCGTGCAAGGAGCTTCTCGATCACGGCGTCCTGTCCCGGCGATGCCTCGCGCCGCCGGCCGAGCTCGCGCAGCTTCGCGCGGAGGTCTTCCGGAAGGGCGAGCCTCATCACCGCGATCTCGAGCGCGAGGAGAGCTCCCGCGAGGGCGACGAGCCACGGGAGGAGCGAGCGAGGGGCTCGCGTGGGCGGCCTCTCGTGACGCCAGAGCTGGCTCCCGCGGTCCTCGAGCGAGAGCGCTCGCCCGCCGGAGACGCGCGCGATCTTCTCGAGGAGCGCCGGGTTCGAGGCGAGGTCCTTGAACTCCCTCGGGTAAGCGAGCGTCGCCGCGGCCGTCCCTCTCGGGACGCGCGCGCCGGAGGGCTGGACCTCCTCGACTCCCACGAAGTAAGCGCCCGGCCGCGTGGCGGGGAAGCGAGCGCGGTAACGACCCGGCGCGATCGGGTCGAGCGGGAGCGGGCTCACCGGAATCGCTCCCGAGGGCACGCTCACGCGAAGCTCGAGCGCCGCGGGCGAACGCTCGTCCGCCTCGACGGTCACGACGCCCTCGCCCGCCTCGAGGTCGAGCGCGATCGCGAGGCCCGCGGGCCTCGGGTCTCTCTCGACCCATCGCGCGAGGTTCCCGAACAGCACGTCGTATCCGGGCCACGCGAGCCACTCCTGCGACCACCGCGCCGCGGCGTCGGACGTGAACGCGGCGGACTTCCCGAGCCCGAACCGCCACCGCGCGAGGATCGGACCGTCGTCGGGACCTTCCAGGTCCTTCGCGCTCCCGAGGAGGACCTCGGCGCCGTCCTTCGCTTCCGTCATGACGAAGCCGAGGAGAGGAGGAGAAGGCCGGAAGCCGAGCCCCGACGGCACGAGCTCGACCGGAGTGAACGGCCTCTCCACGAGGAGCGAGCGCGAGGCGACCATGGCGTCCTTCGTGAGGAGCCTCGGCACGGCCGACGCGCTCCTCGTGATGTAGGAGCGCCCGCCGCCTTGCCGGGCGAGCTCCCGCAGGAATCCCTCCTCCGCGTCGTCTCCGACTCCTGATCGCCGCGTCGAGCACCGGGTAGAACGCCGTACCGCCGCCCGCCTCGAGCGTCCGGATCGCGCGCGCGAGCCCCATCTTGTCGTTCGCGCGCTTGAGCGGCGCGATCCAGGTGGGCGTGTCCTCGAAGCCCAGGATCCCGATCATGTCCTCGCGCGCGAGGATCTGGACGGTCCTCACCGCGCCCTCGCGCGCGAGCGCCATCTTCTCGGCGCCGTCCGAGGTCGTCTCCGACATGCTCCCGCTCTTGTCGATGCAGACCACGAGAGCGAGCGTCGGCAGGATCTTCTTCCGGCGGATGTCCGAGTCGACGGGCAGAGCCTCCTCGAAGGGAGTGCCGTAGAAACCGCCGAGGCCGAAGCTCTCCTCGCCTCCGAGCGCGAGGAGGCCGCCTCCCATGTCCCTCACGTAATCGCGGACGGCCGTGAGCTGGGAGGGGCTCCACTTCTCGGCGGCGATGTCTCCCGTGACGAAGATGTCGTAGCGCGCGAGCTCGTCTCGCCCGAGCGGGAGGTCCGCGGCGCCGCCGCGGTCGACCTTCATGCCCGCGCGCTCGAGCGCGCGCGCCATGGGCGCTCCGTGCTCGCGCTCCCGGAGGACGACGAGAGCGCGCGGCTCGCCGAGGACGCGCACGAGAGTCATGCCCTGGTTGTTCGCGGGATTCCGATCGCCGGGCGCCGAGACCGTGACGCGATATGCCCACGCGTCGGCCTCGTCGAGCCTCTGCGGAAGAGAGACCGAGCTCGTCCCCGCGACGAGCGGCACGCTCCTCTCCTCGACGATCCTCCCGTTGCGCTCGAAGGCGACCTTCGCGATCACGGGAGACTGCGCGCGGATCGTCGCGCGCACCAGGAAGGGCTCGCCTTTCTCGACGAGAGCGGGTGCGTCGAGGCGCTCGACGAGGACCTCTCCCGGAGCGGCGGTCAACGGCACGTGCACGGTCGTCACGCGCACTCCGTTCGCCGCGGCGACCCTCGCTTCGCGCAGGGCGTCCCCCGCGTTCTCGTTGCCGTCCGAGAGGAGGACGACCTGCCGCTCGACGTCTTCGGGCAGGAGAGCGAGCGCGAGCCGGATCGCGCGGCCCATGTTCGTCGCGTCGCGCGCGACGACGCACTCGGGGTCGTGCGGGACGTCGAGCTTCTACGAGAGCGGCCTCTCGACCTGGGCGTCCTCGCCGAAGACGACGAGCGCCGCGCGGTCCTTCGGGGTCATGCTCCTCGCCGCTCCCTCGATCCACTCGAGCTCGAGGCGCAGGAACTGGGGATCGATGCTCGCGGATCGGTCGGCGCAGAAGACGACGTGGAGCTCGTCTCGTGGGAGCACGGCTCGCGTCTCCGCGAGGGCGAGGACGATCGATGCGAGGAGGAGGAAGCGCGCGACCGCCGCCGCCCTCGCGCGAACGGGCGCGAGCGCGACGACGCTCCTCCTCGCCGCGACGACCGCGAGCGCGACGGCCAACGGGAGAAGGAGCAGCGCTTCCGGACGCCTCAGGACGGGAGCCCGCGCGAACACGACCCCCGCGGGAACACGGGCGCTCTGCCGTCGTTGCTCGTCTCGTGAGGGATCCGGCCATGAAGGATCGAGCCCGGAGACATGGTCGACGCCGTCCGCGAGTTCGTCGCGCCCGCTCACGACCTCGCCGTGGGAGCGGCCGGCAGCCTCTCCGTGACCCTCAAGTTCCCCCAGGAGGCGACGGACTACGAGCGTCAGCGAAGCTTCGTCTATCTGTTGAAGCGCGGCGAAACGCCGGAGAGCTGGGTGAGCGCCGGCGCCGATCCACACGAGGAGAGCGAGGGGACGCTCTCGTTCGTGAAGCTCGCCCCCGGACCTTATCGCGCCGTCACGAACGGATCCGAGAGGCTCGCCTTCTCCGAGTCCGAGCCGCTCGTCATCACGGCCGGTCGGGAGCGGGCCAGGGTCACGCTCGAGGCGACGTTCGGTCGCACGGTCACGGGACGCGTGATCGACTCGACGCGCGCTCCCAGAAACGCCAGTGTCCGGTGGGTCGGGCCCGACGGGCAGTGCCTCGACCACGACGTCAGGACCGACGCGTCCGGCGAGTTCACGCTTCCCGGGATCCCGCGCGGCGAGACGGTCCTCCACGCGGTCGGAGACGATTATTGCGAAGAGTACGAGGAGGCCGTCGTGCGCGTCGCCGCCGAGGCGATCTCGGTGCCCGAGATCGTCCTCCGGCGCAAGGCTCCGTGACTCCCACGTGAGGCCGGGTCAGGCCGGCACGAGCGCGCCCATCTGGAGCTCGACGAGCTTCGCGTAGATCCCGCCGGCCCTCACGAGCTCGTCGTGATGGCCGAGCTCGCGCAGCTTGCCTTTGTGCAGGACGGCGATCCGCGTGGCCTCGCGCACGGTCGCGAGGCGGTGCGCGATGACGATCGCCGTCCTTCCCGCCGTGAGAGCGCGGACGCCTGCCTGGAGGCGCGCCTCCGTCTCGGGGTCGAGGGACGCCGTGGCCTCGTCGAGGACGAGGACGCTCGGGTCCGGCGCGCGCGCTCGCGCGAAGGAGATGAGCTGCCTCTCTCCTTGGGAGAGTGTCGCGCCGCGCTCCTCGACGGTGGCGCCGTAGCCGCCGAGGCGCTCGATGACCTCGTGGGCGGCGACGGCGCGAGCGGCGGCCTCGACGCGAGCGCGGTCCTCTCTCGTGAGGACGGGCCGGAGCGCGATGTTCTCCTCGATCGTGCCCGCGAACAGGAAGACGTCCTGCAAGACGAGCGCGACGTTCTCGCGGATCGTCTTCTTCCCGAGACGTCGGAGGTCGATCCCCTCGAGGCGGACGGTCCCCTTCTCGGGGTCCCAGAAGCGCGCGACGAGGTTCGCGATCGTCGACTTCCCGGCTCCCGTGGCTCCCACGATCGCGAGCGTCTCGCCCGGCTCGACCGTGAGCGAGACGTCCTCGAGCGCGGGCGGAGCTCCGCTCACGTAGGAGAACGTCACGCGATCGAGCTCGATGCGCATGCCGCGGCTCGCGGTCCTTCTCGCAGGGAGCGCGAGCGCATCCGCCGGGCGAGGATCGGGGACGGTGTCCTCGATCGAGAGGAGCTCGACGATCCGCTCGGAGGAGGCCATGGCTCTCTGGATGAGCGTGTACTTCTCCGTGAGGTCGCGGATCGGCTGGTAGAGCCACTGGACGTACATGAGAAAGGCGAAGAGCTTTCCGGGCTCGACCCGGCCGTCGCTCACGTCGATCCCGCCGATCCAGAGGAGACCGGCGGTCCCGAGCGAGCTCGCGGCGAAGATCCCCGGGTTGAAGAGTCCGTCCAGGTGGATCGAGCGGCGGTAGCCCGCGAAGACCTCGTCGTTCACGGCGCCGAAGCGGCCCAGGTCCTCGCGTTCCGCGGCGAAGGCGCGGACGACGCGGATGCCCGTTATCCTCTCGTTCAGGAAGGCCGCGAGCTTCGCCATGCGCCGGCGGTTCTCGCGATGAGCCTTCCTCACGGGCTTCCGGAACGCGAGGGCGATCGCGACGATCAGCGGGAGGGCCGCGAGGCCCGCGAGCGCGAGCTTCGTGTCCCAGGCGAGGAGCACTCCCAGGACGCCGACGATCGTGATGACGTCTCCCACGATCATGGCCATGCCGGTGGAGAACAGCTCCGCGATCTGCTCGACGTCGTTCGCGACGCGGGAGATGAGGCGCCCGACCGGCCACGTCTGGAAGAACGCGGGCGCCCGGCTCTCGACGTGTCGGAACAGATCTCGCCTGATGTCGAAGAGGACGCTCTGGCCGAGCTTCGTGAGCTGGTAGCTCTGCGCCCACCCGAAGAAGAACAGGAGCACGCACACCAGGACGAGCCCGCCGGCGAAGAGGAGCACGCGCTGTCCCTCGTGCGCCGCCGCGCTTCCCACCGCGAGGCCCTGGAAGAGCGGCCCGAGGAGACCGATGCTCGTCCGCGTGAGCACGAGCGAGAGGGAGAAGGCGGCGAGCCCGACGTAGGGGCGCATGTAGGGTAAGAACATCCTCGCGACGCGGAGGTCGACCGGCCGCGTGTCGGCCTCGTCGTCGGCCGCGATCTTGAAGCCCTCCTTCCCGGGCTCCTTGTCCTTCGACGTCGCGGGAGCGTCCCTGGGCTTCCCGTCCTTTCCCGGCGCGGGAGCGTCCCGGTCGCCGTTCTCAGACATGGGTCAGCTCCTCGGCGAGCGCATCGCGGCGAGCGAGACGGGAGTAGAGGCCGCCTCGAGCCATGAGCTCCGCGTGCGTTCCTTGCTCGACGAGCCTTCCTCGCTCGAGGACGAGCACGAGGTCGGCGTTGCGAGCGGCGGCGAGCCGGTGCGTGGCGACGAATCGCGTCGGAGGCGAGCCGTCCCCGGAGGACGCGCGGATCTCCTCGTTGATCCGCGTCTCCGTCTCGGTGTCCACGGCGGAGAGAGAGTCATCGAGGAGAAGAACGCGAGGCGAGCGCACGATCGCGCGGGCGATGGCGACGCGCTGCCTCTGGCCGCCCGAGAGGTTGACGCCGCGCTCTCCCAGGATCGCGGCGTAGCCCCCGGGGACGCCCTCGACCT
>JACQDU010000450.1 GCA_016200955.1 bacterium | reverse complement strand
GGAGGTGCTCGCGGGCCAGTTCGAGTGGAGGATCACTTACCCGGAAGCCACCCCGTGCCCGACGTGCGGCAAGACGTACACGGCGCACCCGAACAAGGACTGCAAGGGCCCCGGTCCGACGTACAAGCTCGGGACGCGCAACGACGTGCACGTGCTCAACAACTTCCACGTGATCCAGGACCGGGAGATCCTCATCCACCTCCGGTCGCGGGACGTGCTCCACAGCTTCTACCTGCCGAACCTGCGCCTGAAGCAGGACGCGGTGCCGGGCATGACGATCCCCGTCTGGTTCAAGGTGAGGCCCGACACGCGCGCCCCCGAGCACTACGAGCTCATGTGCGCCGAGCTGTGCGGGTGGGGCCACTACAAGATGCGCGGCCAGCTGACCGTGCATCCCGATGAGAACGACTTCATCACGTGGCTCAAGAAGGCCAAAGAAGCGGAAGAGCGGGACACCGAATGATGGACGAGCACAAACACGACGCTCACGGCGATCACGGGACGGCGACCCACGGCCATGGCGGCGGGCACGGCCACGGTCCCACCACCTTCCTCGGGAAGTACATCTTCTCGACGGACCACAAGATCATCGGCATCCAGTTCCTGTTCTCGACGCTGCTCTGGTTCATCGTGGGAGGGATCCTCGCCCTCTGCGTGCGCTGGCAGCTCGCGTGGCCCTGGAGCGAGATGCCGATCGTCGGGAAGGCCCTGTTCGGTTCGAGCGGGAGGGTCATCTCGCCCGAGTTCTACACGATGCTCTTCACGATGCACGCGTCGATCATGATCTTCTTCGTGATCATCCCGATCCTCGCGGGAGCGTTCGGGAACTTCTGCATCCCGCTCATGATCGGCGCCCCCGACATGGCGTTCCCGAAGCTCAACATGATGTCTTACTGGTTCATGTGGCCCGCGTTCATCTTCATGGGCTCGAGCTTCTTCGTGGAAGGCGGGGCGGCCGCGGCGGGCTGGACGGCTTACCCGCCGCTCGCAGCGGTGCACAGCGCGGCGCCCGGGTCGCTCCACGGGCAGACGCTGTGGCTCGCGGGGCTCCTGTTCGTCGGCCTCTCGTCGCTCATGGGGTCGATCAACTACATCACCACGATCATCAAGCTCCGCGCGCCCGGCATGAAGATGTTCCGCATGCCCATGACGATCTGGGCCATGCTCATCACGGCGCTCCTCCAGGCGTTCGCGCTCCCCGTCCTCACGGGAGCGCTCCTCATGCAGCTCATCGAGCGCATCTTCGGCGCGAACTTCTTCATCCCCGAAGGCCTCATGGTCAACAACCAGATGGCCGGAGTCGGAGGAGGCCAGCCTCTCCTCTGGCAACACCTGTTCTGGTTCTACTCGCACCCGGCCGTCTACATCATGATCCTCCCCGCCATGGGGATCGTCTCGGACGTGATCGCGACGTTCTCGCGGAAGCCGCTGTTCGGCTATCGCCCCATGGTCTACTCCGTCGCGGGGATCGCTGGCCTCGGGTTCATCGTCTGGGGTCACCACATGTTCCAGTCGGGCATGAACCCCGCGCTCGGCGCGACGTTCATGGTCTCGACGATGCTCATCGCGCTCCCGTCCGCGGTGAAGACGTTCAACTGGATCTCGACGCTCTGGGGCGGGAACGTGCGCTTCACCGCGGCTCTCCTGAACGCGGTCGCCTTCGTCTCGATGTTCATCATAGGCGGCCTCTCGGGGATCTTCATGGCAGCGACGCCGGTCGACATCCACATCCACGACACCTACTTCATCGTGGCTCACATCCACTACGTGCTCTTCACGGGGAGCATGTTCGCGGTGTTCGCGGGGATCTACTACTGGTTCCCGAAGATGTTCGGGAAGTTCATGGACGAGCGGCTGGGCAAGATCCACTTCGTCCTCACGTTCATCTTCGCGAACACGACGTTCTTCACGATGCACATCATCGGAGTCGCCGGGCACCCGCGCCGGATCGCGGACCCGACGTACTACCCGATGCTCATGGACCTCATGCCGCTCAACCGGATGATCACCTACAGCGCGATCTGCCTCGGCTTCTCGCAGATCATCTTCTTCTTCAACTTCGTGAAGAGCCTCTTCTTCGGCCAGAGGGCGCCCCGGAACCCGTGGAACTCGAATACGCTCGAGTGGGAGGCGCCGTCGCCTCCGGGGCACGGGAACTTCGAGGTCACGCCGACCGTCTACCGCGGGCCCTACGAGTACGCCTCGCCCGAGGTGCCCGAGGACTTCCTCCCGCAGACGAGGAACCTCGCCGCCGAGCGGGAAAAGGCCACGGTGCACGCCTAAGTGGACACGCCCGCCTCGATCGCCTTGCCGTCGTCGCGTGGGGCGACCTCCGTCGCCCCCGCCCCCTGGCCGCATCGCCTCGCGACGATCGTCGCGGCGGCGACGCTCCCTCTCATCTACATGGGAGCGAGGGTGACGAGCACCGGGTCGGGCATGGCCGTCGCCGACTGGCCGACGCACGAGGGTCACTGGTTCCTCCCCTTCGAGCGGTGGACGGGGCCGGTGGCGATCGAGACCGGCCACCGCGTGGCGGGTCAGATCGTCGGCCTGCTCGCCGTCGTCCTGGCGTTCGTCTTCTTCCTGAAAGAAACGGGGATGAGGAAGTGGCTCGGCCTCGCCGCGCTCGCTCTCGTGAGCGTCCAGGGAGTCGTCGGAGGCATGCGAGTCGAACGGATCGACCCGAGCCTCGCTCCCGTGCACGGGTGCCTCGCGCAGGCGGTCTTCGCGTTCCTCGCGGCGGTCGTCCTCGCGTCGGGGAGCGGCTGGCGCGAGGCGCAGCCGGTCGCCTCGCCTCACGCGCGGACGCTGCGAGCGCTCGCGTGGGCGACGGCGGGAGCGGCTTACGTCCAGGTGATCCTGGGAGCGCTCTTCCGCCACGCGATCGTCTTCTCGATCGCGCCGCACGGCGTGTTCGCTCTCGTCGTGCTCGCGCTCGCGGTCGTGACGACCGTCAAGATGAGGAAGGCCCACCACGAACGGGCGTGGCCGCGGAAGATCGGGAAGCTCCTCCACGCGGCTCTCGGAGCGCAAGTGCTCCTGGGCGTCGTCGCCTGGCAGCTCCGCTTCGCGCTCGACGGGACCCCGATCGACGTGAAGGTCCTCCTCGTGGGCCTCCACCTCGTGATGTCGGCGCTCGTCCTTGGAGCGAGCGTCTCGCTCGCCCTCGCGATCGGGCGAGACCTCGTGCCGGCGGGCGCCGCGCGCGTCTCCAGCGAGAGGCGCGAGCTCGTGGGAGGTGCGTCGTGAGCCCTCTCGTCCTCGCTCCGCCGGCTTCGATCGCGAGCGGTCTCGCCCCCCTCCCCGGCCCTCCCCCGAAGGCGGAGGGAAGCGCTGGCGCGGAGCACACGGTCTCTCGAGCGAGAGATTACCTGACGCTCGTGCGCCCGAAGATCGCGCTCCTGGTGCTGGTGACGGTGGCGGTGTCCGCGTGCCTCGCGGCGCACGGAGCGCCGCCGCTCGCGCTCCTCGTCCACACGCTCGTCGGCACGGCGCTCGTCGCGGGAGCGTCGAGCGCTCTCAACCAGATCCTCGAGCGCGACACGGACGCGCTCATGCGGCGCACGGAGTCTCGCCCGCTGCCGGCGGGCCGGCTCACCGCGCGAGAAGTGCTCGCGTTCTCGATCGTGCTCGCGACGGCGGGCCTCGCGGAGCTCGCGGTGTTCGCGACGCCGCTCGCGGCGCTCGTCGCCGGAGCGAGCCTGGCGATCTACGTCCTCGCTTACACGCCCCTCAAGCGGACGACGTCTCTCAACACGCTCGTCGGAGCCGTCCCGGGCGCGCTCCCGCCGGTGATCGGCTGGACGGCCGTCACGGGAGCGCTCGAGCCCGCGGCGCTCGTGCTGTTCGGGATCGTCTTCGTGTGGCAGTTCCCTCACTTCCTCGCGATCGCGTGGCTGAACCGCGAGGACTACGAGCGGGCCGGCCTGAAGATGCTGCCCGCGATCGCGGGCGGCCGCGGCATGACCGGGAGGCAGTCCACGAACTACTGCCTCGCGCTCGTGCCCGTGAGCCTGGCACCGGCGCTCGTCGGGCTCGCGGGGACGTCTTACTTCCTGGGAGCCCTCTACCTCGGGCTCGCGTTCACCGGCGTCGCCGTCGCGTTCGCGCTCAAGGAGTCGCGGGAGAACGCGCGCCGCCTCCTCCTCGCATCGGTCGTCTACTTGCCCGCCCTCCTCGGGCTCATGTGGATCGACCGATGAAGCGCAACACGACCGACAGGAGACTCGCATGAGTCACGCCGCCGCGGTTCACGAGACGAAGGTCGAGCCCAACGAGGGCCCGCCGATCACTCCGGGGAAGCTCGCCATGTGGCTCTTCCTCGCGACGGAGATCATGTTCTTCACGGGCCTGATCGGCAGCTACGTCGTCCTCAGGATCGGCTCCAAGAAGTGGGTGACGCCCTACACCGTCGAGGTCAGGAAGACGAACGGCGACAAGGTGGAGGGCGAGTCGCGCGACGACTCGAAGGACCCGCTCGTGCTCACGTCGCAGATCGAGGGAGAGCCCGAGATCAGGGTCCCGCGCGCCGAGATCGCGAAGGCGGCGGACGGCAGCTTCGAGATCGAGCACAGGGACCCGCTCAACATCCCTCTCACGGCGGCGAACACGTTCTTCCTGATCTGCTCGAGCGTGACCATGGTCATGGCGCTCGCGGCGATCCAGAGAGGAGACCGGGCGGGGCTCCACAAGTTCCTGTGGGCCACGATCCTCATAGGAGCGCTCTTCGTGAGCATCCAGGTCTACGAGTACCGGAAGCTCATCCACGAGGGCTTCGTGCCGGCGGCGAGCATCTTCGCCTCGTGCTTCTACGTCATGACCGGCTGTCACGGCGCCCACGTCTCGGGCGGCGTGATCTACCTGACCGGGATCCAGATCGCCGCTTACCGCGGCAAGTTCTCGAAGACGGAGAACACGACGGTCGAGCTCGCCGGCCTCTACTGGCACTTCGTCGACCTCGTGTGGATCATCCTCTTCACCGTCGTTTACCTCATCTGAGGTGCGAACATGAGCGATATGCCGCAGGCCGGAACCACGGGGAGCGACGACTGGCTCGTCCTCACCGCCGAGGCTCGCACGAAGGCCGCCGAGTTCCTGAAAGCGGACCAGCAGGGCTGCGACGTCGTCCGCATCAAGTTCGACGAGCACGGGAAGATCGGCCTCGTCCTCGACCGGCGGGCGCCCGACGACCGGATCTTCGCGCAGGGGAGCGTGACCGTCGTCGTGAGCGGCGCATCGGCCGACGCGGTCAAGGGCCTGAAGGTCGACTTCAAGCCCGACCAGGGCGGGTTCTCCCTCGAGGGGACGTTCCCGGGCCAGGACCCGAAGGTCGGCCTCGCGGCGTTCGAGAAGGAGAAGGGCGCGGTCGCCGCGCCCGCCGCCGCTCCCGCGGCGCACGCGGGCGAGCACGACGCCCACGCGGGGCCCGACCACACGAAGGAGTACCTCCAGGTCTTCGGCGCGCTCATCGTGCTCACGGCGATCGAGCTCGCGGTCGCTTACGTGATCCAGAACAAGGCGGTCATGATCCTGGGCCTCGTCGTGCTCGCGCTCGTGAAGGCGGCGCTCGTCGGGCTCTTCTTCATGCACCTCAAGTACGAGCACGCGTCGTGGGTGCCGACGAGCCGGATCAAGTGGAAGTACATCATCCTCGTGCCGCCCGTGATCCTCGCCTGCGTCCTCGTGTTCCTCCTGATGCCCGACGTGGGCAACACGGGAATGTACGGCGTCCTCTTCGGCGAGCCCTCGACCGTGAACCAGTCCCCGGCCGGCGGCGTCGACGTGATCCGCGAGGGCGAGGGGGGCGGCGAGCACAAGGGCGGCGCCGAGCACAAGGAAGAGCACAAGTAGGATCGCACCGCCTCACGGGAGACGCGTGACGCCCGACGCTCCGAGCACGACCAACGACCCGACGAGCGCGCCCCCGGCGAGCCGAGGCGCGCTCTCGCCCAGGAGGAGCCTCGCTCACGCGTTCGTGGCTCCGGCCGTCGCCCTGCTCCTCACGGCCGGAGCGTGGATCGACTCGAACCGCCGGAGCGCCGAGGGGAGAAACGACTTCTTCCTGGGAAAGGGAGCGGTCCCGCTCCCCGTGATCGCGGACTTCTCGCTCACGGAGAGGAGCGGGCGGCCCGTCTCGCTCGCGTCGCTGCGCGGGAGGCCCTGGATCGCCGGGTTCGCGTTCACTCGCTGCGGAGGGCCGTGCCCGAAGCTCACGGGGGAGATGCGGAAGCTCCAGGACAGCCTCGCGGGGACCGACGTCTCGCTCGTCACGTTCACCGTCGATCCCGAGTTCGACACGCCACGGGTGCTCTCGGAGTACGCGGACCAGTTCGGCGCCGACAAGGAGCGCTGGCTGTTCCTCACGGGAGACGAGAGGGCGGTCAAGAAGCTCGTCTCCGAGAGCTTCTTCCTGCCCATGGAGAAGGACCCGAACGCGAGGCCGAGCGAGCGGATCACGCACTCGACCAAGCTCGCGCTCGTGGACCGCGAGGGGCGGCTCTTGAATTACTTCGAGACCGACGACCGTCTCGAGGCCGACGGGCTCGATCGACTCGTCAAGAGAGCGCGTCTCCTCGGCCGGACGACGTGCATGCCCGAGGTGAACGCCGCGCTCAACGCGACGAGCGGGCTCCTCCTGCTCGTCGGGCTCGCTCTCGTCAGGCGCGGGCGAGTCGCGCAGCACAAGAGGACCATGCTCACGGCGCTCGCGGTGTCGGTCGCGTTCCTCGCGTGCTACGTGACGTACCACGCGCAGTTCGGCTCCGTGCACTTCCCGGGAGAAGGCGGAGCGAGGGCGCTCTACCTCGGGATCCTCATCACGCACGTCGGGCTCGCGTTCCTTCTCGTGCCTCTCGCGGCGACGACGAGCGTCCTCGGGCTCAAGGGCTCCTTCGAGCGGCACGCGCGCGTGGCGAGGCTCACGTTCCCTGTGTGGCTCTACGTGTCGTCCACGGGAGTCGCGGTCTATCTCCTGCTCTATCGGATATACTCGGGCGTGCCATGACCTCGCGCCGCGCGATCCTCCTCGTGCTCCCGTCGATCGTGCTGATCGCCCTGGCGGCGCTG
>JACQDU010000082.1 GCA_016200955.1 bacterium | reverse complement strand
CCGCTCCGGCTCCCGAGAAGAAAACCGGGAAAGAGAAGAAGGACAAGGAGAGATAACCGCTCACATGAAGCTCATCGCGGGGCTCGGGAATCCGGGGAAGCGCTACGAGGGTACGCGCCACAACGTCGGCTTCGACGTCGTGCGGCGCATCCTCGACGCTGCCCCGCTCGAGGACCGCGCGAGCGAGAGCGACCTCGCCTGGGCCCGCGTGAGGCTGCCGGTCTCGAGGCCCACGGCTCCGCCGCCCCGGCCTCCCGAGGACGCGGGCGAGGAAGCCTTCTCATCGTGGCGCGAGGCGAAGCGCGCCGCGCGCGAGGCACAGGAGGAGGAGCCCGTTCTCCTCGCGACTCCCCTCGCCTTCATGAACCGCAGCGGGCCGCCGATCAAGAGGCTACTCGACGAGAACGCCGTCTCGCCCGAGGGCGATCTCCTCGTCGTGGTCGACGACATCGACCTCGACGTGGGCCGCCTCCGGCTCCGCCGCGAGGGTTCGTCGGGAGGCCACCTGGGCCTCGCGTCGATCGAGGAGGCGCTGGGGACGCAGAAGTGGGCGAGGCTCCGCGTGGGAGTGGGCCGGAACCCCGAGGGAGTCCGCTCCGAGGACTGGGTCCTCGAGCGGCCCTTCCCCGAGGAGGCTCCCGCGCTCCAGGAAGGGATGAAGCGAGCGGCCGAGTGCGCGCGCGCCTGGCTCGCGAGAGGGATCGACCGCGCCATGGACGAGTTCAATCGCGGTCCGGAGCGTTCGACCGACGAACGCCCGGCCGCGTGAGAGACACGAGACGGACGACCGAGACAACGACAGGAGAAAACACTCGATGACCGACGAGATTCAGCATTCGCCGAAGGCGAATGCGGTGGTGACGAAGGACGCGACCGCCGTGCCGGCGGCGACCCCCGAAGCGGAGAGGAAGCCCTGGGAGCCGGTCTACGTGAAGGTGGACCTGCCCCCCGTTCCTCCCGAGATGCTCAAGACGACGAGGATCTACGAGGTCTTCCTGCTCTTCGACCCGACCGAGGCCACGAAGAGCTGGGACAAGCTCGTCGAGTTCGTGAAGGGCCTCGTCGAGGGGCGCCACGGCGGGCTCGTGCTCAAGACGGACAACTGGGCCGACAGCCGCAAGCTCGCGTACGAGATCAAGGGGCTCCGCCGCGGGACATACATGCTCATGTACTTCCGCGCGAAGCCCGCGATCATCAACACGCTCGACGCCGAGCTCCGGCTCGACGACCGCGTCGTGCGCCACATGATCGTCATGCACGAGAAGGCACCCGACCAGCTCACGGGACGCGTCCGGCAGCGCGCCGCCGAGGACTTCGAGGAAGAGGACTTCGGCCGCCGCCGCGACGACGACTGGGGCGACGACGACTACGGATACGACGACGACTAACCGGGGGCGGGGGTGAGTGAGCCGCAGGCGAATTCACCCCGTGCAGCCAGAGAACGACGCGCGGCGCCGCGGGCGCCCGCTTCCAGGAACCAGCGAGGAAAGCAGGAGAGACATGGCTGAAGAATTCGAGAGAGACAGCGGAGGCTTCCGCGGTCGCGGCAGGCGCGGCGGCGACTACGGCGGCGGCGGCTTCAACGGCCTCGCGCCCGACCGCGGCCGGAAGAAGGCGCAGCGCTGCCGCTTCTGCCGCGAGCAGTCGGAGTACATCGACTTCAAGGACCTCCAGGCGGTCACGAAGCAGTGCACCGCCCAGGGGAAGCTGTTCTCGCGCAAGCGCAGCGGGAACTGCGCGAGGCACCAGCGCATGGTCAACGGGGCCGTGAAGCGCGCGCGCTACATGGCCCTCATGCCGTTCGTGGGTTAGGAGGAGACCATGAGGCTTCTTCTCCGCCGCACGCTCGAGAACGTCGGGAAGATCGGCGACGTCGTCAACGTCTCCGACGGCTACGGCCGGAACTACCTGCTCCCCCAGGGGCTCGCGGTGGCCGTGACTCCCGACAACAAGCGCCTGATCGAGTTCGAGAAGGTCGAGGTCGCGAAGCAGGAGGCCGCGAAGAAGTCGGCGGCCGAGACGCTCGCGCGCTCGATCGAGGGGCTCGAGCTCACGATCCAGGTGAAGGCGCAGGACGACGGCTCGCTCTACGGGTCGGTCACTCCGCACCAGATCGTCGACGCGCTCAAGGCCGCTCGCGGCGACTTCCCCGTCGACACGAAGATGCTCAAGATCGCCGACCCGATCCGCAAGCTCGGGGACTTCAAGATCGAGGTCAAGCTCCACTCCGAGGTCCTCGCGGGGATCGGGATCAAGGTCCTCCGCGAGCCCGAGTAGCGCGGAGACGAAGGGCGAACCACGAAGACACAATTTGCGTATTGATTTCGCGAAGCGAGCACGAGGATGCGCCTTCGTGTCTTCGCGTCTTCGTGGCTCCGCCTCTCCTCTCTCCCCCGAACGAAACGTCGCTCGACTTGGCCAAAAGAGGGCACAGGGTAAGACCGGGTTGACGCTCCGCCGTGGCCCGCCGGGAGAGGAAAGCCCCGGCGACCGGGCACTTCCGTTCCCGGGGAACGGCCTGTGCTTTACGTGGAGCCGTGAGGGAAGCTCCATGAAGGACGAACGCGAGACGGACTACAGCCCCATCGCCTCGAAGCGCCTCCTGAGCCCTCTCGGCGGCGCCTTCGCCTGGCGCGGAGAGGTGCTCCTCCTCACCGAGCGAGCGACGGAGAAGGACGAGATCGCGCAGGGCCTGCGCGCCGCCGGCTTCGCCGTGAGGCCGTGCCGCCCCGAGGAAGCGAGCGTGCGCCGGGTCCTCCTGCGGCCGCCGGTCCTCATGGTGCTCGACATCGACTCCTCCCCCGAGAGCGCGCTCGACCTCGTGCGGAAGCTGGACGAGACGCTCGGCTCTCTCGCTCCGCCGGCGATCGCGATCGTCTCCGGCGACGACGAGACGATCTTCGCGCGCGCGTTCGCCGCCGGCATGCGAGACGTGCTCGCGCGGCCGGTCTCGCCCGCGATCCTCCGCGTGAAGTGCGCGCTCCACGCGCGGCCCCAGGGAAACCTCCCCGAGAGCGTGGGCGGCTACCGGATCCTGCGCCTCCTCGGACGCGGCGGCATGGGCACGGTCTACCTGG
>JACQDU010000479.1 GCA_016200955.1 bacterium | reverse complement strand
TGGGAGTCGAGCCCGGCGGAGTCACGTTCTGCTCCTCGGGCACGGAGGCGCTCAACCTCGCCGCGAGCGGCCTCGTGCGCCACGCGAGGAAGGGCGGGCTCGAGCGCCCTCACGTGCTCGCCTCCGCGGTCGAGCACAAGGCTCTCCTCGAGCCGCTCGAGGCGCTCGCGCGAGCGGGAGAGGCCGAGGTCGAGCTCGTGCCGGTCGACTCGGCGGGAATCGTCCACGAAGACGAGCTCGCCCGGCGCGTGAAGCCGGGGCGAACGGCGCTCGCGTGCGTGATCGCCGCGCAGAACGAGACGGGAGTCCTCCAGCCGATCGACTCGCTCCGGCTCGTCGCGCACACCTCGGGCGTCCCGCTCCTCGTGGACGCCGCGCAGGCCGTGGGCCGCGTGGCGAGGGACTGGAAGCGAGCCGGGTGGGACTACCTCGTCCTCTCGGCGCACAAGCTCCGCGCGCCTCGAGGAGCGGCCGCCCTGGTGCGGCGGAAGAACGCTCCCTCGCCCGAGCCCATGCTCCAGGGAGGCGGGCAGGAGCTCGGCCGCCGCGCGGGCACCGAGGACGTGGCCGCGATCGTGGGCCTGGGAGAGGCGTGCTCTCTCCTCGCGACGTCGGACCTCGCGAGCGCGTCGAAGGCGCTCGCCTCGCGCCGGGATCGCCTCGAAGACACGCTCCTCCGCGAGATCCCCGGGAGCCGGGTCGCCGCGCGGGAGGCGCCCCGGCTCTCGCAGACGGTCTCGCTCCTCGTGAGCGGCGCGCGCTCGGAGGACCTCCTCGCGGCGCTCGACCTCGCCGGGATCCACGCGAGCGCGGGATCGGCCTGCAGCTCGGGCGCGCTCGAGCCGTCTCACGTGCTCGCGGCCATGCGCGTCGAGGACGATCTCGCTCGCGGCGTCGTCCGGCTCTCTTTCGGGGAGACGACGACGGACGAGGAGCTCGACCGGGCCGCCACGGAGCTCGCGCGGATCGCGACGCGGGGACGGGACGGAGCGCCGAAGCCTCGCTAGGATTCTCACAGAAAGAAAAGCAAGGGCGGCGTGGCCTTCGCGACCGGGCAGACTCTCTCGGGCTACACGATCCTCGAGCCGATCGGGCGCGGGGGCATGGGAGCGGTCTACAAGGCCGAGGACTCCCGGGGACAGGTCGTCGCGATCAAGGTCCTCGCGCCCGAGCTTTGCCGCGACGCCGTCTCGCTCGAACGCTTCCTGAGAGAAGCGCGGGCGGTCGCCGCGCTCTCGCATCCTCACATCACGAAGCTCCTGGACATCGGGCAAGAAGGAGAGGCGCGCTTCCTCGTCCTCGAGTACCTCCCGGGAGGCACGCTCCACGACCGGCTCCGGTTCGGGCGAGTCCCGTGGAGAGACCTCGCGTCGATCGGAGCGAAGGTCGCGGCCGCGCTCGCCGCCGTGCACGCGGCCGGTCTCGTCCACAGGGACGTGAAGCCCGCGAACGTCATCCTCGACGAGAAGGGCGAGCCCCGGCTCGCGGACTTCGGCCTCGTGCGAGCGACCTCGCTCGAAGCGAGCGGTGCCCTCACGCGCACGGGAGAGTTCGTCGGGACGCTCGAGTTCATAGCGCCCGAGCAGGCGAACGCGACGGGGGGAAAGATCGGGCCCGCCTGCGACCTCTACAGCCTTGGAGCGACGCTCTACACGCTCGCGACGGGGCGCTACCCGTTCGTCGGGACCGGCTACGCTCTCGTGAAGAAGCACCTGACCGAGGCTCCCGTGCCGCCGCGCTCGTTCGAGCCCGAGATGCCCGAGCGGCTCGAGCAGGTCATCCTCCGCCTCCTCGAGAAGGACCCGCAGGCGCGCGGGACGACCGCGGCCGCGGCGCGCGACCTGGCTCTCGTCGCGCGCCGCGGCGGCGGTTCGCGCGTCCCGAGAGCGGGAACGCTCGCGCTCGTGACGCTCGTCGCCGCCGCGGGCGTCGCCGGAGCCGTCCTCGTCGGGCGAGCGATCGCGAACGCCGCGAGCGAGCCCCCGAAGCCGGTCCCCGTCCCGGTCGGCGACGGGCGCTCTCTGGACGCGAAGGAGGCTCAGCGCCTCCTCGACCGCGCGCGCTCTCGCATGAAGTCCCGGGACTTCGCGGGAGCGGTCGAGGACGCCTCGAAGGCGATCGACCTCGAGCCCAAGCTCGCGGAAGCGTGGCTCGTCCGCGCCGACGCCGGCTCCCAGGACGGGAAGTTCCTGACCGCGATCACCGACGTGAGCTACGCGATCCAGCTCGACCCGAAGCTCGCGAGGGCCTTCGCGATCCGCGCCGAGATCTACGCCGCGGGGAAGCCCGAGGCCGCGCTCGAGGACGCGAAGCGCGCGATCGAGCTCGACCCTCGCCTCGCGCACGCGTGGTACGTGAGAGGAGTCGTCCGCCGGAAGCTCGGAGACCTCGACGGGGCCGTGAGCGACGCGACGCACGCGATCGAGCTCGAGCCCAAGGACGCCACGGCCTGGCGCGTGCGCGGTGCCGCGAGGCTGGACCAGCACGACTACCGCTCCGCGGCCTCCGACCTCGCCCGCTCCGTCGAGCTCGAGCCTTCGTCTCCGCAGGGCTGGGGCCTCGAGGGCGAGGCGTGGCTCGGGCTCGGGGACCTGGACCGTGCGCTCGAGAAGCTGAACAAGGCGCTCGTGCTCCAGCCGGGGTGGACGTTCGCTCTCGTGAAGCGGTCGCGCGCGCGGGCGCTCAAGGTAGACGAGGAGGGCGCCGGCGCGGACCTCGCGACCGCGCTCGTGCAGGATCCCGGGTGCGCCGAGGCCTGGTTCTTCCGCGGGCTCCGCCGCCTCGAGAAGGGCGACTTCGCGGGAGCGCTCCCCGACCTGACGAAGGCAGTCGAGCTCAGCCCGAGAGACGAGCGCATGTGGTTCGCCCGAGGAAACGCCCGGAGCGCGATCCGCGACTTCGCGGGCGCCGTGGCCGACCTCACCCGGGCGCTCGAGCTCGAGCCGCTGGACGCCGACGCTCACCGCCTCCGAGGGATCTCCCGGGTCTTCATGGGCGACCGTGCCGGTGGGACCTCGGACCTCCGCCGCTTCCTCGAGCTCGAGCCCCGGAGCCCTTACGCCGAGCACGTCCGGGCCCAGCTCTCGCAGCTCGAGGAGCGGTGATGTTCGAGCGAGGCCCGAAAGGGCCTCGCTCGCCCGCGGGGGGGAGCTCGTGCGCGTCGCGGCGCGAAGCGACGCGATGCGGAATACGAGCGGGGGGCGCGTAAGCCACCCATCCGGTGCAAACGCGCCCGTCTCTTTCGGTGGGAAGCCTTGACCCGGCCTTCGCGCGGGCTTAGATTCGCGGGTGACGCAAGGCCGGCGCGGCGAGCAAATCGAGACACCGCGCGTCCTTGCGCCCGGAGGAGCGAATCGATCGGGCGAGCTACCTCTCGTTGATCCGCGGCGAGAGTCGCGGTCTCCTCCCGGCGCTCGCGCGCGGCGGGCTGCGGGCGGCTTCGTGGGGCTTTCGCGCGGGAGTCCTCGTCCGCTCCGAGCTCTACGGGAGCGGGCTCCTCGCGACCTCGCGGGCCACGCTTCCCGTGATCTCGATCGGGAACCTGACGACCGGAGGCACGGGGAAGACGCCCCTGGCCCTGGCTCTCGCGGAAAGGCTCGCTTCCCGGGAAGAAAAAGTTGCCGTGATCGCCCGGGGTTACGGCGCCGAGAGGCCGGGGGAGCTCAACGACGAGCTGCGCCTCGTGCGCTCACGTCTGCCTGACGTAAGGGTTTACGCCGGAGGCGACCGGGTCGCCCAGGCCGAACGGGCCGCCCGCGAGGGAGCGACGGTGGCTCTCCTCGACGACGGCTTCCAGCACCGAAGGCTCGCCCGAGACGTAGATATCCTCGTGGTCGATGCATCCGATCCCTTCGGGACGGGGCCCGAGGCCTCGCCCGACGCCGCCTTTCTCCTCCCGAGAGGTCTTCTCAGGGAGCCGCTCTCGGCGGCCCGGAGGGCCACGGCGATCGTCCTCTCCCGCGCCGATCAAGCGGGGCCCGCTCGCGTCGAGGCCCTGCGAGCCGTCCTGAGAGAGAACGGCGTCACGGCTCCCGTGGCTCTCATGCAGCTCGAGGCTCTCACTCTCCGCACGGTTTCTGGCGATGAGAGGCTTGCTCCCACGAATCTGAGGGCGAAGAAAGTGGTCCTTCTCTCGGGAATCGGAAACCCGGACGCGTTCGCGGCCACGGCCCGCTCGCTCGGAGCGGTCGTGGCGAGGACGATCTCCCTCCCGGACCACCACGCGTTCGTCGCTGAGGACCTGGCGCACGCCGCGCGAGTGGCCGACGAAATCCTGGCGGACATGATCCTCGTGACGGAGAAGGACGCCGTGAAGATCGCGGAGCTCGGCGCGAGCCCGCCCGGGCGACCGCTCTATGTCCTGTCGGTCGACGCGCGGCTCCTCGAGGCGGAGCCGCTCCTCGCCCAGGTCGACGCCGTCGTCAAGGCGCGCCACGTCTCCTCACACCAAGACTCCCCTGCGGCACAATGTTCGCAGGTTTCACTGGCTTCACGAGAGGTCGCCCGGCCACGCGCGAGCCGGGAAGCTCTCTCCCCCGGAGGCGCAACTTGAGCGCCATGAATGGCAACCTGCCGGAGCCCAGGCACCGGCCGATCGATCTCTCGAAGCTCTCGACCCTCCCGATCGCGGAGCGGGAGCACCTCGTCCAGCGGGACCACTTCGGGGTGCCGGTCGACCCCGACTGCTCCGCGGGCGAGCTCCTGGACTCGCTCCCGAAGATCCTGGGAGCGGACCGTCTCCGGGCGCTCGCGGAGGCGATCGCGACCGCGCGTGCTCGCGGCGCGCACGTCGTCTTCGCGCTCGGCGGCCACGTCGTGAAGACCGGGCTCGGCCCGCTCCTCGCGGACCTCGCGGAGCGCGGCGTGATCACGGCCTTCGCGCTCAACGGGGCGGCGGCGATCCACGACCTCGAGGTCGCTCTCATCGGCCAGACCTCGGAGAAGGTGGCCGAGACGATCCAGGACGGCCGCTTCGGCATGGTGGGCGAGACCGGCGTCGCCTTCAACCGGATCTGCAAGGAAGCGACGAAGGGTGAGAAGGGCTTCGGCCGCGCTCTCGCGGAAGACCTCGCTCGCGGGAACTACCCCTCGCGCGAAAGCTCGCTCGTCTACCGCGCGGCGAAGGCCGGGGCGACGATCACGGTCCACGTCTCGATCGGGACCGACACCGTGCACGCCGTTCCTCACGTCTCCGGCGCGGACATAGGCGCCGCGAGCTACACCGACTTCAAGATCCTCGCCGGGCTCGTGAGAGAGCTCGACTCCGGCGTCTGGGTCAACGTCGGTTCGGCCGTCCTCCTCCCCGAGGTCTTCCTGAAGTGCGTCTCGATCGCCCGGAACCTGGGAGCGCGCGTCGCCGACGTGACCGCGGGGAACCTCGACATGATCCAGCACTACCGCCCGAAGGTGAACGTCCTCGAGCGGCCGGTCGCTCGCGGGATCGAGCTCACGGGGCACCACGAGATCATGGTCCCGCTCCTCCGGCTCGAGGCGCTCCGGCGTCTCGCGGAGAAGGGCGGGCCGAAGCTCCTCGTCCCCGCGGAGAAGCCGCAGGTCGCCAAGGCGGCGGAGCCGACGTCGCCGCGGGCATGAGCGACTCTCCGCGCCCGCCCGCGCCATGTGACTTGAGATGAGGCCGCCAAGTCGCCAAGACGCCAGGTTGCGTCATTCCGCTCTTGGCGCCCTGGCGCCTTGGCGGCTCGCCTCATCGAGTCCATCGGCAAGCGCTGTGAGTCGCTCGGGGCGAGGGCCGCGAGAGAGCCGCTTCAGCGCGACGCCTTCTTGAGCTCCGCGAGCTTCTCCCGCGCCTTCTCGGCGTGCTTGTTGTTCATGCCGCGCGCGAGGAAGGCTTCCAGGTCCTCGACGGCGCCCTTCGTGTCGCCGAGAGCGGCGCGGGCGAAGCCGCGGAGACGGCGGGCCTCGAGAGACTCCTTGTCGACGGCGAGAGCTCTCTCGAAGTCCGACAGGGCAGCCTTCGCGTCGCCGGCTTCGAGCAGGGCCTCGCCGCGGCTCGTCCAGGCGTCGATGCACTTCGGGTTGAGCTCGGTCGCCTTCGTGTAATCGGCGATCGCGCGCTCGCGCTGGCCGAGGGCGTGGAGCGCGAGGCCGTGGTTGCGCCAGGCGTAGGCGTAGCCGGGGTCGAGAAGGACGGCCTTCTCCGCGTCCGCGAGGGCCTTCTCCGGCTCGCCCTTCCAGAGCCAGGCCTCGACGCGGTTCGTGTAAGCGTTCGCGAGCTTCGGGTCCAGCTCGAGAGCCTTCGTGAAGTCCTCGAGGCCGCCGTCGGCGTCTCCTCCCTCGAAGCGAGCGGAGCCCCGGTTCGAGTAGAACTGCGCGACTCCGGGCTGGAGCTTGAGCAGGGCTCCCCAGTCCTCCGCGGCCCGCTCGAAGTGTCCGAGCCTCGCGTGCGAAGCGGCGCGGTGCTGGATCGCGAGCTCGTCTCGGGGCTCGTAGGCGAGGAAGGTGTCGAAGTCCTTGATCGCTTCCGCGTAGGAGCCCTTCTTGTAGAGCGCCATGGCGCGGTTCCTGAGAGTGGCGGGCAAGTGAGTCCCGACCGCGAAGGCCTTGTCGTAGTCCGCGATCGCGCCCTCGGTGTCGCCGCTCTCGTACTTCGTCGCGCCGCGGTCGCTGTAAGTCTCTCCGACCGTCGGGTCGAGCTCGATCGCCTTGTCGAAGTCGCCGATCGCGAGCGTGTACTCCTTGCGCTTGAGGCGGACGGCGGCGCGGCGGAGCCAGGCCTCGCGCGCTCCCGGGTCGAGGGCGAGCGCCTCGTTCGCGTGGCGGAGAGCGTCCTCCTCCTTCCCGAGGTCGAACTCGACGAGCACGAGGTTCGTGAGAGCGCTCGATGACCTCGGGTCGAGCTTGACCGCCTTCTCGCAGCACTCGTAGGCGCGGGCGTGCTCGCCTTTCTTCCTGAGCACGATCCCGAGAGCGCTCCAGGCGTAGCACATGGTCCCGTCGAGCAGGACGGCACGCTCGAGGTCCGAGAGCGCGCCGTCCTCGTCTCCCTGGAGGTGGCGGAAGGCGCCCCTGTTCGCCCAGAGCGAGCCCTGGAGCGGAGCGACGGCGATCGCGTGCGTCTCGTCGTCGATCGCGTCGAGCCTTCGCCGGAGCGCGCCGTAGATGATCGCGCGCGTGTCCCAGCCTTCGGGAGCGTTCGGGTCGAGCTCGATCCCCTTCGTCGCGTCGATCACCGCGGCGTCGAGGTCTCCGATCCGCTGCTTCGCCGTCGCCCGTGTCGTGTAAGCCGGAGCGAGGCGCGGTGCGCGCACGATCGCGCGGTCCGCGGCCTCGATCGCGGCCTTCCAGTCGCTCCGGTGGACGGCGTCCTTCGCGGCGGCGAGCGAGACGTACTCGTTGTCGTCGCCTCGGGCCCTGGCGCGGGCGGGCTATGAGCTCCTCGAGCGGCTTCGTGACCTCGAAGTAGCCCTTCTGTTCCTTCCGGGCATCGATGTTGTGGAGGGCCGTGAGGGCAGCGTAAGCCGGAGGGAACTCGTCGGCGCAGGCCCGGAGGAGGGGCTTCGCATCCTCGCCGTCTCCCATCTCCGAGAGGAAGACTCCCGCCTCGAGGAGGACGGTCTCCGTCCTGTGAGTCGCGACCGACGAGAGCGCGAGCTTGCGCACTTCCTCGGGAGGAGATCCCTTCCTGTAAGCCGTGCGAGCGTCGTTCAGGAGAGAACGGGCCCTCTCCGCCGCCGCGGTCGTCTTCTCGGCCGCCTCGCGCGCCTGCTTCTCCTGCTCGAACGCCGCGATCGTCCGCGAGAGCGCCTCGTTCTTGACTCCGAGCGCCGCCGCCGCGAGAGCGCACACGAGGATCGCCGCGAGGCCCGACGAGAAGACCGCGGGGTGCCGTCTCACGAGCCGGAGCGCTTGCTCCGAGGCGCGGTAGGCGTAGACGGAGACGTCGCGCCCTTCGAGGAAGGCGAGGAGGTCCCTCGAGAACGCGCGGGCGCTCGAGTAGCGGTCCTCGGGCAATGTCGCGAGAGCGCGCGCCGCGATCGCCTCGAGCTCGGGAGCTACGTCGGGCCTCCGGGCTCGCGGGAGGACGATCTTTCCCTC
>JACQDU010000478.1 GCA_016200955.1 bacterium | reverse complement strand
CGGCCTCGATGCGCTCGAGGCGGCCTCGCGGCTCGTCGCGCTCGACGCGGGCGAGGACGCGAAGCGGCGTGCCTGCGAGACCGCGATCGCCGTGGGGGATCGGGCCGCCGTCGCCGAGCAGTGGACCGTCGCCGCGCACGCCTACCGGCGCGCGGTCTCCTTCTCCGCCGACGACAAGCTCGCTCGCTCGAAGCTCGAAGGGCTCGAAGCGAGACGAACGCAGGCGTTGAAGGACCACGAGAAGACGATCCAGGCGATCCTCGCGGACACCCGCTCGGGCGCGCTCGCGAGGAGGCCGAACGGCCCCGAGGACGCCCTCTACGTGCTCGTCGCGCTCCGGGAGGAGCAGACGGTCAAGCTCCTCGCGGGCGCGCTCGATGACGTCCGGGGAAGGCTGCCGAAGCTCGACGACGGCGAGGCCGCGCTCGCGCGACTCTCGTGCGACGCGCTCGGCAGGATCGGGATCCGGCCGGTCGCCGTGGACGCCCTCGGCCGCTACCTCGAGCGAGAGCGAGACGAGCTCCGCGCCGCGCGCGCCGCGCAGGCGCTCTGCCGCCTGGGAGGGGAGCCGGCGGAGCGCTTCGTCCTCGCCGCGCAGGACCGCCTCGGCCCGACCTTCTGGGGGCAGGTGAGGCCGTTCTTCTCGCTCACCGGGGTCGACGCGAAGCTCGAGGCGACGACTCTCCTCGGGTACATGCGGCGCGGCGCGGACCGTCTCGACAAGGGCGACGTCGAGGGCGCCATCGCGGACTACTCCCGCGCGATCGAGCTCGAGCCGGGATTCGGCCCGGCGTGGTTCAGCCGGAGCGTCGCGCGCGAGGCGAAGCGCGACAGGGCCGGCGCGATCGCGGACCTCTCCCGCGCGATCGAGCTCTGTCCGCGCGAGGCGAAGTTCCTCGCGAACCGCGGCGTCGCGCGCCTCTCGAGCGGCGACGCCGACGGCGCGATCGCCGACCTCACGCTCGCGCTCGAGCTCGCGCGAACCGCGGCGCCGCCCGGCACAGGAAGGGCGACGTCGAGGGAGCGATCGCCGACTACTCCCGCGCTCTCGAGCTCGACGCTCGCGACGCCCTCACGTGGGTCAACCGCGCGAGGGCTCGTGGCGACGCGGATGATCCCGAGGGAGCGATCCAGGACGCCTCGAGGGCGCTCGAGCTGGACCCGCGCTTCGCCCTCGCCTGGCAGGAGCGCGGCAACGCCCGGCAACGGAAGGGCGATCTGGACGGCGCCATCGCCGACTACTCGCGAGCCGTCGAGCTGGACCCCGGGCTCGCGCACGCTTGGGGCTACCGCGGGACGACTCGCGGCCAGAAGGGCGACAACGACGGCGCGATCGCCGACTGCACGCGAGCGATCGAGCTCGACCCGGCGGAGCCCCACGCCTGGTACGTGAGGGGGCTCGCCCGGAGGGGGAAGGGCGACCTCGACGGCGCTCGCGCGGACCTCAAGCGCTACCTCGAGCTCGCGCCCGCGAACGATCGGTGGGTGTCGAAGGTGAAGGCCTGGCTCGAGGAGAACGGCGGCTGAAGACGCCCTCGGGCGAGTGGCGCGCTCTCGTCCGGTGCGCCACAACGGAGGCGCGCAGGTTCGCTTGACCGCATTCGCTTGCCCGAGCTGTGGCCGCGAGATTCCTCTCTCCCGGGAGCATGCGGGGAAGAAGGGAGTTTGTCCCGCTTGCGGGAAGCCCGTCCTGGCTCCCTCTCAGACAGGCCCGGATCGCGCGAGCGGTCTCGCCGACACGAAGCTCGAGAGCGCGGACGAGAAGACGGTCCTCGCTCCTCCGCCGGCGGGCGCGGACCGCGCGCGAGCCCCGAGCGGGAGGGCGGCGAGCTCCGACCCGCTCTCGCTCGAGGTCGACCGCGCTCGCTCGGATCCCTCGAAGCGCTTCGGTCCCTTCGTTCTCCTGTCGGAGCTCGGGAAGGGAGGCATGGGAGTCGTCTTCCGCGCCCACGACGAGAGGCTCCGGCGGGTCGTCGCCTTGAAGCGAATCCTCCCGGGAACCGACGTGACCGACGAGATGGTCGCGCGCTTCAGGAGAGAAGCGGAAGCGGTCGCGAAGCTCCGGCACCCGAACATCGTCTCAGTCCACGACGCGGGCGTCCTCGAGGGAAGCCACTACATCTCCATGGACTTCATCGAGGGAGCCACGCTCGAGCGGCGCCTGGCCGTCTCCAAGGAAGGCGGCCCTCGGAGGCTTTCTCTCGCGAAGGCCATCGAGGTGGTGCGAGACGTCGCGCGCGCCGTGCACCACGCGCACGAGAAGGGCGTCCTCCACCGGGACCTGAAGCCCGCGAACGTCCTCCTCGATGCGAGCGATCGGCCCTTCGTCCTCGACTTCGGCCTCGCGAGCGTGCGCGGCTCGCAGACGCGCCTCACGAAGACGGGCGCCGCCATGGGCACTCCGGCTTACATGCCTCCCGAGCAGGCGTCGGGGGAGAAGACCGACGAGCGGAGCGACGTCTACTCGCTCGGAGCGACGCTCTACCAAGTCCTGACCGGCCACCCGCCGTTCTCCGGGACGAGCGACGTGAACATGATCGTCGCCGTGCTGACGAAGGACCCCGTTCCTCCGGGCGAGATCAACCGCCGCGCCGCGGGCGACCTCGAGACGATCTGCCTCCGCTGCCTCGAGAAGGAGCCCTCGCGGCGCTACGCGAGCGCCAGGGACCTCGCGGACGAGCTCGACCGATACTTCGCGGGAGACGCGATCGCCGCCCGTCCGCTCGGCCCGCTCGCGCGTCTCGCCCGGCGCGCCCGGAGGAACAAGCTCGCGAGCGCCCTCGTCGCGCTCGCGGTCCTGCTCGCCGGATCGGTCGCCGTGGGAGCCGGCCTCTACTGGAAGGGCGAGCGCGAGCGCGAGGCCGCCGTCGCGTCCGAGCGCGAGGCGGTCCTCGCCCGCGAGCGGCGCAAGCAACGAGAAGATGCGCGCGAACAGGCCGCCTCCACGCGCGGAAAGCTCGGGCGGCTCCTCAAGGCGGGTGCCGCGACCGACCGCTACAAGACCGACGAGCTCCTCGCGGTCGGCTTCGAGGCCCTCGAGGCCGCGACGCGCTTCGCCGCCGTCGCGCCCGAGGAGTCCGGCTCGCGCTCGGGGGCGTTCGCGACCGCGATGGATTTCGGGGATGCCGCTCGGCAAGCGGAGCAGTGGAGCGTCGCCGCGAGCGCCTTCCGCAGAGCGGCTGCGATGGGAGTCGACGAGGCTCGTGCCGTCTCCGCGATCAACGAGCTCGTCACGGCGCGGAACCGCGTGCAGGACGAGCACAAGAGGACCGTCGAGGAGACGATCGCCGCCGTCCTCGCCGGGAAGCGATCGCACGAGGACGCGCTGTTCGCGTTCGTGCGCCTGGGAGAGCCGCAGACGGTCGAGATCCTCTCGCGGGAGCTGGACCGCGCGACGGCGCTCTGCGCCGAGGGGAGGAAGGAGGTCTACCTCGCCGCGGCCGAGCCCGACGCGGACGAGGCGCGGATCGGGGAGGGCCGCGTCGAGGGCTGCGAGGTGATCTGCCCGCGCCACGGCGCGCGCTTCGACCTCCGCGACGGGCGCGCCACGCGGATGCCGGCCACGGTCCCCATCCTCTCCGTCCCCGTGCGGGAGGAGGAAGGCCGGGTCCTCGTGGACGCGGAGGCGCTGTGACGGCCCCCAGGGTCCGAGCGCCGAAGGAGCGGGGCGGCCCGAGGCCCGCGGCGCCGGCGGCCCCGGCGCGCCCGGCCCTCGACCCCTACAAGGTCAAGCTCGACTTCCCCATCCTCCTCCCGAGGCCCGGGCCCCCGCCGCTCGTCTACCTCGACAACGCGGCGACCACGCAGAAGCCCCGCGCGGTT
>JACQDU010000477.1 GCA_016200955.1 bacterium | reverse complement strand
TTCGTCGCCCCCGTGTTTGCGCGGCGTGGGGCGACATTCGTCGCCCCCGTGTTTGCGCGGCGTTGGGCGACATTCGTCGCCCCCGTGTTTGCGCGGCGTGTGGCGACTTTCGTCGCCCCCGCCCCCTCTCAGGCCTTCGGTGCCTTCGAGGAAGGCTTCTCGATGGGAGCCGACCGCGTCGTCGCGCGAGCCGACGCCTTCTCGGACGTGGTCTTCCCGTCGGGAGGAGCCGTCTTCGCGGCGGCCATGGCGGCCTTCGCCTCGCGCCGCTTGAGGAGGGCCGCGCGCACGAGGAGCTCCTGGACGTCGACCCTCCCGCGCTCGCGCGCCTCGCCGAGGCGCGTCGCGAGCCGCGTGTTCTCGGTCTCGAGCTCCTCGACGCGGTCCGCGAGAGCGTCGAGGACGGGCCCTTGCTCGGCGAGCTTCGCGCGAGCGGCCTTGAGCTCGTCCGCGTGGCCGTCGAGCTCCTTCCGGCGAGCCTGGAGCCTCGCCTCGATGGTTCCCTTCTCCGCCTCGAGGGCGCGGCGCTTGGCCTCCGCCGTCGTGAGCGCCTCGCGCGCGATCGCGCGCTCCTCCTCCATCGAGGCGGCTAGGTCCTCGCGCATCCTCCGCTCGGCGTCGAGCGCGGTCGAGCGCGAGCCGAGGGCCGACTCCATCGCGTGAGCGTGCTCCGCCTGGGCCGACGTGAGGGCGCGGGAGAGGGCCTCCCGCTCGGCGCGCTCCTCCGCGAGCTCGGCGCGCACGACGTCGGCCTCGCGGTGGGCCTCCTCGAGCTTCCGCGCGTGGTCCTGCCGCTCCGCCTCGAGCGAGCGCGCGTGCTCGTCCTTCGCGCGGGCGATCGCCTCGCTCTCGCCCCTCGCCGCGTCGAGCTCGGCGGTCAGGCTCTCCTTGTGGCCGCGCAGGGCCTCGAGCTCGCGCGCGTGCTCGTCGCGCTCCTTCTCGGCCTTCTCTCGCGCCTCGCGCTCCTGGGTGAGCTCCTTGGCGCGCTGCTCGCCGTCGCCGGCGGCGCGCTCGAGCTCCCCCGCGGCGGCGTCGAGCTCCTGCGTCGCGGCGGCGAGCTGGCGCCTCAGGTCCTCCGTCTCGTTGGTCGCCTGCTGGGCCTGGGAGATCTTGGCCTCGAGCTCCGCCGCGCGGTCCTTGAGCGCGAGCAGCTCGCCCGAGAGGCCGGCGGCGCGCTCCTCGAGCTCGAACTCGCGCGACTCGCGCGTGCGGCGCTCCTTCAGGCGGTCGGCGCGCTCGGCCTCGAGCTCGCCCTCGAGCGTCTCCTTGTCCTCGGCGATCCTCTGCGCGTCGTGGACGATCGTCCCGACGAGCTTGATCGCCTCGCCGATGTCGCCGCCCGCCTCGACCATCGCGAACGCCCGCGCGAGCTCGTCGAGCTTCTGCCGGAGCGTCTCGACGACGGTCTCGAGGACGTACTTCCTCCCCGCGATCGCCACGCGCTCGGCGCGCAGGATCCGGTTCTTCGCGCGCAGCGAGCGGATCTCGGCGACCGGGTCCGCCGAGATCGGCGCCGTCTCGTCGAGGGACGTTCCCTCGGTCGGGAAGGCGTCGCGCGGGGTCTCCATGTTGGTCTCTGCCACGGATCCTCACCCTGTGTCCAGGAGGTTAGCGCGAGCGACGAGCGCGCGGCAAGTGGTGCCGGCACGAAGTCAGTTCCTGCCGAACCTCTCCGCGAGCTCCGCGCTCCTCTCCCGCACGAGCGGCAGCATGTGGGGCGGCAGACGCCACGTCGAGTCGAGCTTCTGCGCCTTCTTCCAGTGAGACGCGGCCCGCTTCGCCTCGCCCGGGACCGAGAGGTAGAAGAAACCGAGCGCCTCCTCCGCGAGGGGAGCGTCGGGCTCGACCTCGAGCGCCTTCTTGTAACGGTCCTCGGTGATCGCGTCGCCTCCCAGCAAGTTCTCGTAGGGCCACGGCGCGATGCGCTTCGCGAGGAGCCGGTTGTCGGCCTCCTGGATGAGCTGGCGAGCCGCCCGCGAGAGAGCCGCGAGGTCCGTGTGGGCCTCGGCGTTCTCCTGGAGCCGCTCGCGGAAGTGCCGGAACTCGCCGCCCCGGCTGCCCTCGCGCACGGCATCGAACGAGAAGCGGACCTCTCGCGCGAAGACGACGACCGCGTAGGGCTCGACGTCGAGGAGGCCCTCGAGCTGGATCGCTCGCCAGGCCGCGTCCTCGGCGTAGTCCGGCAGGCTCCGGTCGGCGTCCGCGCTCACCGAGTGCCGGAGGAGAGCGACGGCGAGGAGCCTGTGAGCCGAGGCGTCCCTGGGCGCGTTGGCGCTCGCCTCGTGGACCAGCCGCGCGGCCTCCTCCTTGGTCGGCGTGCCCGCGCGCGCGGCGAGGTCCCAGGCCGACGCGAGCACGCTCGCGCTCTGGGCGTCCTTCTCGCGGATCCTGTCGAGGACGCGCGACGCCGCGGAGCGGCGGCCCGAGCGCTCGCATGCCTCGAGCTCGATGCGGTCGACGACCGCCACGGGAGCGCCGAGAGCGCGCGCTCTCGCGACCTCGTCGAGGGCGCCCTTGTGCTCGCCGCGCGACAGGAGGAAGCGCGCGTGCTCCGTCGCGACGATGGAGCAGGTCGGGCTCGCCTCCCGGGCCTCGAGGAACATGTCGCGCACCGAGTCGGTGGCCTGCGCGTTCGCCGAGGCGAGGAGAGCTCGAGCGAGCGGCCCGCGCGCGGGGAGAGCGGCGCGAGCCGAGACGGCGCGGATGCGCGTCTCGGCCGACGAGGTGACCATCGCCGCGATCTCCCGGACCGCGGGGAGCGGGAGCATCGCCGCCGCTTCGTGGAACCGCATCTCGTCCCTCGAGGCGGCGCGGGCGCGGCACGCGGAGCCGACCTCGTCCGCGAACCAGCCGCGCGCGACGTCGAGCTCGAAGTCCCCAGGGCGGAGCGCGAGCGCGGCGTCGAGACGGCCGATCATCTCGGCGTACCGCGAGCCCGCCAGGTCCTGGAGGGCGCGCTCCCGGAGGAAGTCGGGCTCGCTCTCGGCTTCCTTGCCCGCCAGCTTCTCGAACGCATCGAGGTCCTCGCGCCGCCCCTTGTCGGCCGAGCGAGCGCCGGCGCCGCGAACGCCCGACGTCCCGAGAGGCGGGCGAGCGAGCACCGCCCGGAGGAGCCGCGCCGGCGCGTCGTCGAGCGCGAGCCCGAGCGCCCGGTCGAGAGCCGCGCGCGCTTCCTTGACCGACTCGGCGCGCTTCTCGTCGTCCTCGAAGTAACCGTCCTGGAAGACGAGGCGGGCGACGAGGGAGAGCGAGGGACCGTCCGAGGACTCCGAGAGCTTGAGCTCGCGCGCGAGCGAGAGCGCCTTCTTCGAGTCCGCCGCGAGCCGCACGCGGGCGTACGAGGAGACCTGCGGGTCCGGAGAGGACTCGAGCTCCCGGAGGAGGTCCTGCGCCTCCTTCGTCCTCCCGCGGGCGAGGAGCGCGTCCGCGCGGATCCTTCGCGCGAGGGGAGCGACCGCCGCGTTGCCCTCGAGCTTCGAGGCGAGCTCCGCGGCCTCGCCGAAGCGTGCCCTCCGGTGGAGGACCTGCGCCCACGTGAGGTCGAGCACCGGAGCCCCGTCGCGAGCGACGAGCCGACCCGGAGGGACCTCGCGCGCGAGCTTCTCGCGCTCCTTCTCGAGGTCCTCGATCGCGAGCCCGCGCTTCGCGGTCTCGTTCAGGTTCACGACGCTCGCGAGGAACACCTTGAGCGCCGCCTTCTCCTCGTCGGACTCCAGGATCCGCTGGTGCTCGGTGCTCTGCGAGCGCGCGATCACCGCGACGAGGGAGACGATCAAGAGGACGAGCGCGGCGATCACGACCGTGGTCGGACGGGCGAGGCGCCGCGCGCGCCGCGCGGCTCGCTCGAGGAACCCCTCGGGCCTCGCGAAGACCGGCTCTCCCGCGAGGAAGCGCTCGAGGTCCTTCGCGAGCCCGCCGGCGTTCCGGTAGCGCGCGTTCTTCTCCCGGGCGAGCGCCTTCGCCGTGATCGCCTCGAGAGGCGCGGGGACGCTCGGCTCGAGCTCTCGCACGAGAGGCGGGTCCTCGGTCAGGACGTGGGAGGCCACGAGGGCCGCGGTCTCGGCGACGAACGGCTTTCTCCCCGAAAGAAGCTCGAAGAGCGTCACGCCGAGCGCGTAGACGTCGGAGCGCGCGTCGATGTCGCGCTCTCCCCGGAACTGCTCGGGAGACATGTAATAGGGCGTCCCGAGCACGTCTCCCGTGCGCGTCATGCCCGCGAGCACGGACGAGGCGTCGCGCGCGAGCCCGAAGTCCGTGATCCGGGGGATGCCCGTCTTCTCGTCGAGGATCACGTTCGCGGGCTTGAGGTCCCTGTGAACGATCCCCTGAGCGTGCGCGACCTGCGCTCCTCGCGCGAGCTGCGCCATGAGGCGCGCGGCCTCGGTCGGGTCCTTCTTCCCCTCCTGGAGCACCGCCTGGAGCGTGCGCCCGGGGCAGTAGTCCATGGCGTAGTAGTAGTACTCGCCCGCCTGACCCACGTCCGTCACGGAGATGATCGAAGGGTCCTGGAGGCGCGAGGCGAGCGCGGCCTCGCGGCGGAAGCGCTCGATCGCCTCGCCGTCCGCGAGCTTGCTCCCGAGCATGACCTTGAGCGCGAACTGCCGCTCGAGCCCGGCGCGCCGGGCGAGGTAGACGACGCCCATCGCTCCTCGCCCGATCTCGCTCACGATCTCGTAGGGCCCGAGCGAGCGCGTCTGCGGGGGCGGCGCGGGCCGGGGCGGCGCCGGCGGCCCGCTCTCGGCGAGCGCCGGGCTCATGGGAGAGAGGGCGACCTTGCTCGCGCTGCTGCCCGTGATCCCGCGAGCGGGACCGCGAGACAGCGCCTCGGTCGCGTCCGGCCGCACGGGCTTGATCGCGTGCGGAGGAGGGAGCGAGCCGCTCGCTCCCCTGGGGCGCTTCCGGTCGAGGCGCTCTCCGCACCGGTCGCAGCGGTATCGCTGGAGCTCCGCGAGGGCCTCGTAGCTCCAGCTCCTCGAGCACGTGGGGCAGTGGAAGGTCGAGAGGACGAGCTCCCGGAGGAGGTCGGCCGCGACCCTCGACTCGACGAAGCCGCCGTCCACGAGGACCTGGCCGAGCGGCCGCCTCGCGGCCTGCGAGTGCGCGGCGCGGGCTCGCTCGACCGCCGCCTCGTCGAGGAGCCCTCGCTCGAGGCAGAGCGAGGCCAGCGCCTTGTCCTGTGCGGAGGCCACGGGGTGACTCTAACACTCCCGGCCCGAGGCGTGCCCGGGCCAGCTTGTTACGCACGCCCCCCGCATCTCGCTGGGAGAAATCCGCGGCCGAACCTTTCGTTAACTTCGTCGCGAGCACGTAAGATCGGGTGAGGGAGAGCGAGCGCGTGCTCACGGTGCTCCGCCAGGAAGACGAGCGAAGCCGCCGTGAGGAGGACCAGGCCCTCGCGAAGAAGGCGCGCGACGGAGACCACGACGCATTCCGCGTCCTCTACGAGCGCTACGCTCCCGCGGTCCTCGGCTTCCTGAGGAACCGGATCGGCGACGCGGCCTTCGCCGAGGACGCGCTCCAGGAGACCTTCCTGAAAGCGCACCGCTCGCTCGACAGCTACGACCGCTCGCGGCCGTTCGGGCCGTGGATCGGGACGATCGCCGACAACGTCGCGCGCGATCACTTCCGGCGGAAGCGCCCGAGAGGCGCTCTCCCGCTCGAGGAGGAGCCGGTGGCGAAGATCGACCTCTCGCAGACCGCCGCGAGGCGCGAGGGCGAGGCGATCGTCCGCGCCGCGCTCGCCGCGCTCCCGGACGAGCCGCGCGCCGTGCTCGTCTTCCGTTACCAGAAGGGCATGACCCAGCGAGAGGTCTCCGAGCAGCTCGGCTGCTCTCTCAGGACCGCGCAGACGCGGGAGGAGACGGCGCTCGCGCTCCTCGCGACCTTGCTCGACGCCC
>JACQDU010000476.1 GCA_016200955.1 bacterium | reverse complement strand
GGCGTCGAGGACGACCATGCCGACCTCGATCGGGACCTTGTATTCCTTGTTCTGGCCGAGGCCGCCTTCGCCGCGGAAGACGTGGAAGGTCGCTTCGGCCATCAGTGCACCTTAGGGGCGCTACGCGCGCCCCCCCGTATTCCGCATCGCGCTCCGCGTCCCGCTGCTCGCTCCGCTCGCATTACTTTTTCTCCTCGAAGAGCTTCTTCAGCTCGTCGGGCATCTCGGGGAGAGGCTTCCGGTCCACGACGACCTGACCGTCGACGAGGCGCACGCGCGTGTTGTGCTTCGCGTAGGCCGGGTCCATCTTCGGGAAGTCGAGCCGCGAGTGAGCGCCGCGGCTCTCCTTCCGGTCGAGGGCGCAGCGCGTGATCCCCTCGGAGAGGCGGAGCATGTGCCGGAGGTCCCACGCGAGGTGCCAGCCCGGGTTGTAGAGGCGCGAGCCGTCCACGCGCACCGTCTCGTGGCGCTTCTTGAGCTCCTGGAGCTTCTCGAGCGCCTTGAGCATGTCCTTCTCCTCGCGGTAAATCCCGACGAGGGATTGCATCGACTCCTGCAAGTCGCGGTGGATCGCGTAAGGGTCCTCGCCCTTGCCCTCGAAGGGAGCGACGAGCTCCTTGGCGACCTTGTCGGCGTCCTCGTCCTTGAAGGCGGGCGCGGGAGCGCTCTTGGCGAAGGCCGCGGCGCCCGCTCCTGCGCGCTGGCCGAAGACGATCAGGTCCGAGAGGGAGTTCCCTCCGAGGCGGTTCGCGCCGTTCACGCCGGCCGTGACCTCTCCGGCGCCGAAGAGGCCGGGGACGTTGTTCGCGCCGGTGTCGGGCTCGACGTAGATCCCGCCCATCGCGTAGTGGGTCGTCGGGCCGACCTCCATGGGCTCCTTCGTGATGTCCACGTCGGCCAGGTCCTTGAACTGGTGATACATGCTCGGGAGCTTCTTCTTGACGCGCTCCTCGGGCAGGTAAGAGATGTCGAGGTAAGCGCCGCCGTGAGGCGTGCCGCGGCCTTCCTTCACCTCGGCGTAGATCGCGCGGGCGACGTTGTCTCGAGTCGAGAGCTCGGGCGGGCGCTTGTTGAAGTCGGGGTTGCGGCCGCCCATGTGGTCCGCGAGCCACTCCTTGGCCTCGCTCTCGTTCTTCGCGAACTCGGCGCGCTTGTTCTCGGGCAGATACTTCCACATGAAGCGCTCGCCCAGGGAGTTCCTCAGGATCCCGCCCTCGGCGCGGACGCTCTCGGTGACGAGGATCCCCATGACTCCCGGAGGCCAGACCATGCCGGTCGGGTGGAACTGGATGAAGTCCATGTCGAGGAGCTCGGCGCCGGCCTCGAGGGCCATGGACTGGCCGTCTCCCGTGTACTCCCAGGAGTTCGAGGTGATCTTGTAGGCCTTCCCGATCCCGCCCGTCGCGAGCACGAACGCCTTGGCCTTGAAGACGACGAAGCGCCCGTTCTCGCGCCAGTAAGCAAAGGCTCCGGTGACCCGGTCGCCGTCTTTCAGGAAGCGCGCGACCGTGCACTCCATGAAGACGGAGATCCCCTGGTGGACTCCCCGGTCCTGCAGGGTGCGGATGAGCTCGAGCCCCGTCCTGTCTCCGACGTGAGCGAGCCTCCTGTAGGTGTGTCCGCCGAAGGGCCGCTGGAGGATCCGACCGTCGGGCGTGCGGTCGAAGACCGCGCCCCATCGCTCGAGCTCGCGCACGCGCTCGGGCGCTTCCTGGGCATGGAGCTGGGCCATGCGCCAGTTGTTGAGCATCTGGCCGCCCTTCATGGTGTCCTTGAAGTGCGTCTGCCAGTTGTCCTGCGCGTCCACGTGAGCGAGGGCCGCGGCGATCCCTCCCTCGGCCATGACGGTGTGGGCCTTGCCGAGGAGAGATTTGCAGACGATCGCCGTCTTGCATCCCAGGGCCGAAGCCTCGATCGCCGCCCGGAGGCCGGCGCCGCCGGCTCCCACGACGATCACGTCGAACTCGTGCGTTTCGTAGCTTGCCATGTCCTAGACGATCCTGAAGTCGGTCCAGCGTCCCGAAGCGACCATCCAAACGTAGAAGTCGGCGAAGCCGACGCCGAAGAGGCTGCACCAGGCCCACTGCATGTGGTTCACGTTGAACCAGGTCGCTCCCCTCCAGAGGTCCTGGCGCGCGTCGCCGAACGCCACGCAGGAGTAGCAGTCGATCTTCCCGCCGATCAGGTGGCGGAGCGAGTGGCACCCGAACGTGTAGCCCGAGAGCAGGCTCGTGTTGACGAGGAGGACGAGCGTCCCCATGCTCACGTGGAACTCGCTCGCCCCTCCGGCGACCGGCCAGCGCGTCGCCTTCCAGACGTCGTGCCAGAGGAAGACGAGGAAGAGGACCGCGAGATACATGAAATACCGGTGGAGGTTCTGGAGGATGAGCGGGAAGGCCGACTCTCCCGAATAACCCGTGTGCGGCTCGCCGACGGCGCACGCGGTCGGGTGCTGGACGAAGGCGCGGTAATACGCCTTCCGGTAGTAGTAGCAGGTGAACCGGAATCCGCCCGGCGCCCACAGGATCAGGAAAGCGGGCGAGAGCCAGTCCGGCAGCCCGAGACCCCAGTGCCCGAGGTGCGGCGAGTAGAAGGGCGAGAGGAGCGGACCGACCTCGTAGTCCTTGTTCAGGATCGCCCGGAACGTGCTGTAGACGACGAACGCTCCGAGCCCGAGGAACGTGAGGAGCGGGCCCAGCCACCAGTTGTCGGTTCTCTGAGTCGCGCCCCAGCCGGTCACTTCCGGCGCGGCGGGCGCATGGGCGACGTCGGCCATGGATCGACTCCGATCGGGCGGCGACGTGCGACGAGAGTTGCAGCCTAAGAGCCTAGAGGGTCCACGTTCTAGCACGTGCTCTCGAGGGGCGTCAACAAAACGGCGTTGCGTCGCGAGAGGCCGGCGCGGCGAGGGCTGACGGGGGGGCCATCGATGAAATTGAGGGCGAGAGACTCACCACGGAGGCACGGAGACACGGAGAAGTGCACGGAAACGGCAAGTTCTCTTCGTTCTCCGTGACTCAGTCCGTGGTGAGACTCTTCGCGATCATCTCCAATGAGAACGGCCGTCACACCGGTCCCCGCCGCGCGCTCGCGACGTCATCCGAGAGTCCCTTGAGCAAGACGATGAAAGCGATCACCGCGACGAGCAGCGAGAGGATCCCGAAGCTCCACCAGACGCGCGCCG
>JACQDU010000081.1 GCA_016200955.1 bacterium | reverse complement strand
TCGAGCGGCCCGCTCACGAAGTCACGGCGCCCACGCCAGCGCCGACGCGATCGTGGCAGCGAATTGATAGCCAACTTGATGGACCAACCGCGAGCACTCATGAATGATGCGGGCTAGGAGAATGGCCACGCTTCGGAGCCGGCCGTTCGCAACGACGAGGTCGAGTCTCCCGTCGCCATTCAAGTCCGCGAGCGCGAGAGAACACGGACCTCCGAACCCGCCAATCATTTGTGGCGCCGCGAATGTCCCGTTGCCGGCGTTCAAGAACACGGAGACTGTGTCCGTGCCGAGGCAGGCGACGATGATGTCTGGCTTCGTATCCCCGTTGAGGTCGCCCGCAACGACGGAGGACGGCGTGCCGTTGGTCGAGTAGTTCACAGCCGGCGCAAACTGCCCTCCACCGAGGGAGATGAGGACCGAGACGTTCCGGGAGCCTGCGTTGGCGACGATGCGGTCCGGGAGGCCGTCCCCATTCGCATCCGATATCACAACGCTGCAGGGCTCCGAACCGGCCGGAAAGCTGGTTGGTGGTCCAAACGTACCGTCTCCGTTTCCTGCAAGGACGGAGACGGTGTTGTCTGGCGAATTTGCCGTCACAAGGTCGAGCTTCCCGTCGCCGTTCACATCGCCGACCGCGACGTCCCGCGCGGATCCAGCCGCGTACTGCGTGCTTGGGCCGAAGTCGCCGTTGCCCATGCCGAGCGCCACGGAGACGCTCGCCATGGCGTTCGCGGTCACGACGTCGAGTTTGCCATCGCCGTTGAGGTCAGCCAGGCGAACCGCGTTCGGAAAGAGAGAGGCAGCACTGAAATCGAAAGTCGGCGTGGTGACGAACGTACCATCGCCATTGGAAATGAGGACCGTGATGTCTTCCCGGGCCGGGACGAGGACGTCTGGCTTGCCATCGCCGTTCACGTCGGCGATCGTGACCGACGTCGGCAGCACTCCGGTGAAGAACGTCAGGGGGGCGCCAAGAGCGCCCGTGCCAGTTCCAAAGAGGATCGATGCCGAGTTCTGATAGCGGCTGATGACGACGACGTCGAGTTTCCCATCGCCGTTCAAGTCGCCGAGAGCAATGCCGTATTGCCCGGTGCCCCCGGCTGCGAAGCCCAGCGGTGGCTTGAAACGGCCGGTGCCGGTCCCAAGCAGAACGTAAACATTTGCATTCAAATCCTCGGCAGCAACGATGTCGATTTTGCCGTCGCCATTCATGTCGCCAAGGGCTATTTGAAAGATGGGGGCGCCGACCGCTACCTGCATCGCCGAGGCGAATGCCCGTCCGCCTTTGTTCAGGAGGACCGCGACGCCGTTCGAAGTTGCGATGACGGCATCAGGTCTGCCGTCCCCGTTCAGGTCTGCCACGGCGACCGGACCCGCCGTCGTGTCCACGGGATATGGCGTACCGGACGTGAAGTTCCCGCCACCCGTGCCGTACCAGACGTCGAGGTCCGTGCCGAACTCGGTCGCGACGATGTCGAGAAGGCCATCACCATCGACGTCGACGAGCGCAAGCGACGCCACGCCCTGGTCACCTGCGAAGAACTGGTTCACGAGAGAGAACCCGCCGCGTCCGTCGCCGAGGAAGACCAAGAGATAGTTACCCGCAGGAGCTACGAGGTCGGGGAACCCGTCGCCGTTCAAGTCTCCGATGACAACGTCGGCGGCGAAAGAGGCGGATAGGGCGGTACGGGGACCAAATCGCCCGTTACCAAGTCCGGCGTGGAGCGCGAGCCCGCCGTCCGCAACGAGGAGGTCAACTCTTCCGTCTCCGTTCACGTCGGTGACCACGACCCTGCGGGGCCCACTAGAACCGAAGTTGGGTTGGCCGTTGACGTCGTCGACAGCCTCGGCGCCTCCCCGGTGATGCGACGAGAAATCGACTGGCGGACCGAACGTGGACACGGTCGCGTTTCCGCTCTGCTCGCCGGTGTAGTTCGCCCCTCCTCCCCCCGTCGCGCCGCCCGTTACGAATGAGGCGTACTTCTCGGGTGTCCCTGCAGGATCGGAGCTCGAGTACTGCGAATCGGCGTACGGGTCATCCACGGTCTTGAGACCGAGGGCCGCCAGGTTGGACGTGAAGTAAGTGTAGACCGCCGCGCCCCAATGCCATTTGACGCTTAACCCGGGCATGTCCGAGCCGAATGTACCGGTCCATGCGATCGGGTTGATCCCACGGGGAAGGTCGACCGGTACCTGGTACGCGAGCCCGGACAGAAGGACGTTCCCCGAGAGTCCGCTCGTCGGTGCGGTGATCTGCCAGGTCCGTGTCTCTCCATCGAAGACAGTCGACGCCTTCGTGGCGCTCGACGAATAGGTCACGACCGAGCTGGGCACGCGGAGGTGGTAAGTGATGTCGTTTGCCATGAATGAGACCGTCGACGCGCTGAAGTAGACCTTCGCGCCAGTTGCGGGGATGCCGCTCGTTGTCATGGCGGCCGAAAACCAGATGAAGTTGCCTCTCAGTATTGGCGTCCCGTTGAAACTCGAGGAGATGCTGCTCACGGGACCGCTTGCAGCCGAGGCGACGCTGCCGCAAAGCGCAGCGAGAACGACCGTCGAGGCAACAACGAATTGGCGTCCGCGCATCGTTACCTCCCTGAGATGGTGGCTCGGTCGACCCATTGCTCCAAGGAGAAGTCCCGAAGAGACTACGAGCTGTACTCAACGACGCGAGGGAAAGGGGGCGCCCCCGCCGACCCACGCTAGCTAGCTAGCTAGCTGGCCGCTTCCGCTATCTCCTCCCCCGTTTGCCGCAACGTCTCCCGCGTTGCGAGGTCTCCTCCGACGCCCGTAAGGTAGACGCCTCGTCCCAGTTCTTCAAGTTGCCGGCGGCGATTCTCGACGTGGCCAGCGCGTCGACAAGGACGCGATGGGACACGGTTGCAACGCGCTGCGTGCGCGTGCGCGCGTGAGACCGTGCCGACGATCGATCCGGCGGAGACACTCCTGCGGTGGCGCAGGGAGCTTCCGGAGGATTTCTGGCTGGCGGAAATGCCAGGTGACGATGAAGCGCGCGATGGACGGCCTTTGTGGAGTCACGCGGTCGGATCGGAGAGCCCGCTCCGGTTTGGCTTCCTGTCGAACGCTCGCTTGAATGAAGGCAGTCCCCGAGCGGATCCGGTAAATCACGTGGGGCGGCGGCTCATCGGACGTTCGACATGGTCACGAAGTCCTTCCCGATCCCGTTCTCCTGATAGGACCACTCCACGTCGCGTCGCCGGGCGGCGCTCGACCTCCTCGTGCGTCGCTCGCTCGCCCTAGCGGAGGAGCTTGAGCGCGACAGGTCGCTTGAGCGTGGTGTCGAAGGCTTCGAGGACGACCCCGTGCGCTCCTCGCCCGAGCGTGCGCACGACCTGGAAGCGGCCGAAGCTGCGGAGCGGGACGTCCTCGAGAGGCGCGCTCACGGCCACGAGAATACACCGGCTCCGCGCGAGATCGGCACGGGAGCGCCGCTCCATGCGATTTGCTAACCTCGCTCGCGGGAGTGGCTTCCTTGAAGATCTCGCCTGACCTCTACAGGGCCCGCACGCGAGACGGCCACCGCATCGCGCTCTGGCGCTACGAGAACAAGGGCCGGCGTGCTCCCGTTCTCCTCGTGCACGGGCTCGGGTCGAACCGGTACGACCTCGACGCGCCGATCGACAGTTACTCGCTCGCGCGCTTTCTCCACGCGGACGGCTTCGATGTGTGGGTCATCGAGCTCCGGGGAGCGGGCGCCTCGAACCACAAGCTCAGGAAGCATCTCCTGGGCTTCACGATCGACGACTACATCTTCCACGACCTCCCGGCCGCGCTCCGGCTGATCGAGGACGAGACGGGAGAGGACCAGGTCCACTGGGCCGGCCACAGCCTCGGCGGGCAGCTCGCTTACCCGATCATGGCGGCGGGGAAGGAACACCGCCTGCGCTCGTGCGCGACGCTCGGAGCGCCGGCGATGCAGAAGACCGACCACTCTCACCTCGAGTTCACGCTGCCCTTCGTCATGCCGCTCCTGCGGGCCTTCCCGTGCTTCTGGGGCTACAAGCGGGGGCTCCAGCTCGGGAGCTACTTCATGCCGCTCGCGGCGAGGATCGGCTCCCGCTACTTCTTCACGCTCGAGAACGTCGACCTCGCGGACCTGGCGAAGGTCGCGCGCTGCGCGATCGACGACGTGCCGAGCGGGGTCAACCTCCAGCTCCTCGAGTGGTACCGTGAGAAGCGCATGACGACGGCTTACGGGACGATCGACCCGATCGCCGCGCTCGAGCGCTCGCGCGTGCCGCTCATGGTGATCGCGGGAGCGAGAGACGGCCTCACGCCCCTCGAGGACGTGAGGATCCCGTTCGACCGCTCGGGCGCGCCTTCGAAGGAGCTCGTGATCTGCGGGAGAGACCACGGCTTCTCCCAGGACTACGGCCACATCGACCTCGTCTTCGGGAAACGCGCGCGGGAGGAGGTCTTCCCCAGGATCCGCGACTGGTTCGTGCGCCACGACCTCCCGGCCGCGACCGGCAGCGCCGCGAGGAACGGCGCGCAGGCTCGCGCGAGCGAGCCGGGCGCCATCGGAGGCTTCGCCTCCGGGCCTGGCACCATCGGAGGCTTCGCCTCCGGGCCCTCGCCGAAGGACGAGAGCCCCCGCCGCGAGAGGGCGAGCTGAGTGGCCCTCACTCCCGCCGAGCTCGCCTTCGCCGAGGCCGCGATCCTCGAGGGCCTCCCTCCCGCGAAGGCGCTCTACGCGCTCAAGGTCAAGGAGTCGGGCGAGAAGAAGCCTCTCCCGAATATCTTCCTGGACCTCCGGCTCCTCGGAGCCGACGAGGCGAAGCGTCTCTGGCGCCTCGCGGACCTCGGGATCAAGGCCGCTCCCGGCTCGGCGTTCAGCTTCTCCGCGGGAGCCATGATGGGCTTCTGGGAGCTGCGCGAGCAGCGCGTGACTCACCTCGCGGGAGACCACTGGCTCGCGAACCGCGGCAAGGACGCGGGCCTCCTCAGGCTCGTCCCTCCGGGCCTTCACGCCGACGAGGGCCGCGCGCAGCGCCTCGCGGACCGCGCGAACGCGGGCGTCGACGCGCCCGACCCGTCGATCCTGAAAGTCGACGACGCGGGCGAGGAGTTCAACTGGCTCTACGTGGGCACCGTCGGCTTCGACGGGGACAGCCTCGCCGCGAGGACGCAGAAGGGCCCGCTCGCGGAGTCGGACGCGATCGAGGTCGCGGGCTCGATCGGAGCCGCGCTCCGGGTGGCGCACGGCTTCGGCGTCGTGCACGGCGGCCTGAACCCGCTCGCGATCGTCTTCGGGAAGGACGGCGTGCCGCGTCTCACCGACTTCGGCGTGGGCTCCGTCTTCTTCGACGGCCCGACGGCCGGCATGAAGCCGGGCTCGCGCCTCGGCCTCCTCCTGTACGCGGCGCCCGAGCTGATCCACGGGAGCGGCGAGACGGGCCTCGACGCGCGAGCGGACCTCTTCGCCCTCGGGGCGCTCGTCTACGAGGCCGTCGCGTCCGTGCGGCCGCGCGATCCGCGCGCGGGGCCCGAAGAGCCGTGGGTCACGGCGCCGCCCGTCTCCGCCGGCTTCAAGGAGGTCCTGCGCCGCCTCCTCGCGCACGACGTGGAAGACCGCTATGCCTCGGCCGACGCCTTCCTCGTGGACCTCGAGGCCGTCGCCTCGGGGAGCATGCCGGGTCCGCTCGCTCCCGCCGGTCCGCCGCTCCTCGTGGCGCAGCGGCCGTCCTCCGCGAAGCCGCTCGCGGTCGTGACCGCCGAGCTCCTGAAAGGCGGCGAGTCGCAGGTCGCGCTCGCGCCCGAGGTCGTCCGGCCGGGGGCGAAGACGCAGAGAGCGTTCCGAGCGCCCAGGGACCCCGACGAGCCGTCGGATCCCGCGGGGGAGCTTCTCCCGCAGTCCGATGCGACGGCCGGCTCCGTCGCCGCGGCCGACGCGAAGGCCGCATCCGACGCCGAGGCTCCTTACTTCAACGTCGGGCAAGCTCCCGCGCCGGAAGCCGCCGAGCCCGGCGAGACCGCTCCCACGCCCGTCGCGGACGGAGGCGAGCCCGAGGCCGAGGAGACCGCGTCGAGCGACGAGGCCGTGGCGGAGTCCGGCGACGAGACCGACTCCGGGGAAGACGAGCTGGGCGAGGCCCCGTCGGACGAGGTCCCCGTTCCGGGCGCCGCGGCCAAGGCCGTGAAGCCGGAGAAGAAGAAGAAGAAGGGCAAGAAGAAGCTCAAGGGCCACGCTCTCCGCGAGGTCACGAGCGGCGCCGTGTCGGGGAAGAAGGAGCGAGGCGTCATCCCGCTCGTCCTCTCGTTCGTCGTCGTCGTCGGGAGCTGGTTCGGCGCGAGCGCCGCGACGACCTCGGACGGCGTCATGCTCGCGAAGATCGAGCTCGGCCGCGGCTCCTACTTCCTGACGCACGAGCGCGACTACCGGAAGACCGGCGACCGCATCGAGCTAGCGCGCGAGCTCGCGAAGCTCGCGAGCCCGGAGGCCTCCGCCGCCGTCCTCGCGGAAGCGCTCGCTCTCGAGGACGAGCTCCGGCGGACGTGCGTGCGCGAGTACCTCGCCGAGCGCGCGAAGACCAAGACGAGCCAGGGAGGCGACCTCGCGACCGTCTCGGACCGTTGCCTCGAGCCCGTGCACCTCACCTGTCTCCACGCTCTCGACCAGTGCCTGGCCGAGAGCACGCGCGACGGCAAGGTCTGGCAGGGAGTCGGGCAAGAGCTCCTCCTCGAGGGCTTCTCCAAGGACGCCCTCGTGGCGCTCGAGCAGGCGGCCTCCCTCGACCCGAGCCTCACGCGGGAGCGCGACATCACGCGGACCGCCGCGAAGCTCGGGGCCTTCCTCCCGTCGGGGACGTACGCCTCCGGGAAGCTCAAGGTCGAGCACCCGCTCTACCTCGGAGCGACCGAGGTCACGCGCGCCGACTACGCGCGCTGGCTCACGGACTCGCAGAAGGGAACCGCGCCTCACGGCTCATGCCACGCGAAGGAGCCGCAGGGGAAGTCGCACGCGCCCGACGGCTGGGACCCCGCGCTCGCTCTCGCGACGAACGACCAGAGGCCGGCCACGGGGGTGGACTTCTTCGACGCCTACTCCTATGCGCGCGCGACCGGGACGAGGCTTCCCACGGTCGCCGAGCTGCGCGCGGCCGCGCAGGGGCGCTTCGCGCGCGCGCGCCCGTGGGGCGAGGGCGCCTTCGAGCCTTCTCTCGCGAACGCGGCGAACGCTCACGGTCTCCTGCTCCCCGTCGGCAGCTTCCCCGGAGGAGCGAGCCCACAGGGGGCGTTCGACCTCCTCGGGAACGCGGAGGAGTGGGCCGCTCTCGAGACCCAGGACGCCGCCGAGGCCCCCGTCCTCGGAGGCGACTTCGAGACTCCGGCGGAGAAGCTCTCGCTGGACGAGCCGACTCCCACGAAGACCGACGCGCGCTCGCCCAAGCGCGGCTTCCGGTGCGTGCTCGACCTGAAGGAGCCGCCCAAGGGGTCCTGAGAGCGCACAGAAGCGTCGACTTGCCGGCTTGCTCTCCTTATCATGCTCGCCCCGAAGAGGAGGCGACATGGCCGCGGCATCCGAGCGCACGTTGATCCTGTTCAAGCCCGACGCGGTCCAGCGCCGCCTCTGCGGCAGGATCCTGCAGCGCTTCGAGGAGAAGGGCCTCACGATCGTCGGCATGAAGCTCATGAAGATCTCGCGCGAGCTCGCCGAGCAGCACTACGCGGCGCACAAGGGGAAGGGCTTCTACGCCGGCCTCGTGAGCTTCATGACGAGCGCTCCGGTGGTCGCGATCGTGCTCGAGGGGCCTTACGCGATCGACACGTGCCGGAAGCTCATGGGAGCGACCTTCGGCTTCAAGGCCGAGCCCGGCACGATCCGCGGCGACTTCGGGATCTCGAACCAGTACAACCTCGTCCACGGCTCCGACTCCAAGGAAGCCGCGGAGCGCGAGGTCGCGCTGTTCTTCCAGCGAGGCGAGCTCCTCGAGAACAAGACCGCGGACGCGGCGCTGCACCTCGCCGAGTGACCGTACAACAACTCGCATGACGGCGTCGTGACGTTCGGGGCTACACTCGCGGCGAAAATGCTCTCTCGCACGGACCTCTCCCGCCTCGTCTCGGAAGCGCAAGGAGCGCTCGCGGGAGCGCTCGTCCACAGGATCGAAGGCGCGGAAGGCCGACTCCCATTTCTTCCTCGCGTGGCTCAGGAAGACGCTCCCGGGGTGCCGCGTCGTCTCGATCTCCTCGCTCGAGGACGACCGCGTCGCTTTCGTCGACTTCCTGAGAGAAAGACAAGAGGAGACGGCGCGGGAAGACGACGAAGGCGAGGAAAGCGAGCGCCCGGGCGAGAAGAAGCCCGAGCGCCTCCGGCTCGCGATCGAGCTCACGGGGCGCGCCACGAACCTCGTCCTCCTGGAAGTCGAGAAGAAGCAAGACGAGCCCGAGACCGCGAAGGTCCTCGTCGCTCTCAGGCCCGGGCGAGCGGGCCGCGAGCTCGATCCGGGGACGCCCTACGCTCGCCCGAAGCCTCGCGCCCCGAAGCCGGGCGAGGCTCCCGCTCCCGAGCCGGTCTTCGAGCCCGAGATCGAGCCGAGCGTGGAGACGCTCGCGCTCTCTCGCGCCGTCCGGGAGGCCGCGCTCGCCGCCGAGGACGAGTTGGACCAGGGAGACCGCCGCGGCGCTCTCCTGAAAACGGCCCTCGCCGCCGAGAAGCGCGCTCGCGGCCTCGTCGCGAAGCTCGAGAAGGAGCGCGAGGAGGCCCGGGAAGCGGAGGAGATCCGGCAGCGCGGCGAGCTCCTCAAGGCGAACGCCTCCCGCGTGAAGCGGGGGCAGACGAAGATCACGGTCCAGGACTACTTCTCCCAGGAGCCGCGCGAAGTCGAGATCGAGATCGACCCTCTCCTGCCCGTCATGGACCAGGCGCGCGCGCTGTTCAAGAGGGCGAAGAAGCTCGACCGCGGCCTCGTCGCGATCGAGACGCGCCTGGGAGAGACCGACGCCCAGGCCGAGGCCATCGCGAAGGTCCGCTCCGAGCTCGAGGCTTCTTCTCCCGAGGACGAGGCCGCGCTCGACCGCGCGGAGAGGGCGCTCGAGAAGCTCGGGCTCAAGCTCGTCCGGAG
>JACQDU010000080.1 GCA_016200955.1 bacterium | reverse complement strand
CCGCTGAGCTGCGCGAGCGCGGGGGAAAGCGCCCGCGAAAGCTGGACGCTGGCGGTGAGGCGTTCGGGAGAGGGCGCGGGCGAAGGCCAGACGCGCCGAACGCCGGGCTCTCGGGAAGAACCAGGAGGAGAAGGGTGGCACCGATCGAGCTCTCGCCCAGACAGCGAGCGTTCCTCAAGTCGAAGGGCCACGCCCTCGAACCGAAGCTCCAGATCGGTAAGAGCGGGCTCTCGGACGCTTTCCTCCGGGAGCTCGAGATCGCTCTCTCGCGCGACGAGCTCGTCAAGGTGCGCGTCGGGAAGCAGGTCGAGGACGCCCTCGCGGAGGAGGCCGCCGCGCGCACGAGCGCCGCTCTCGTGGCGACGCTCGGGCGCACCGTGCTCTATTATCGTGCCGCCGAGGAGCCGGTCATCGAGCTCCCGAGCTAGGCGCTCGCCGAGAGGTCCATGGAGAACGCGGTCGAGCCGGGAGGAGAGGAGAGCGCGACGCCGCCCGCGGCGCCCACTCCTCGAAAGCGCCGCCGCTGGATCGGTCCTCTCGTGAGCGCGCTCACGGTCGTCGTGGCGCTCGTCGCGACGGAGGGCGCTCTCAGGAAGTGGGGGCGCGACTACCCCGATCCTTACGCGATCTACAAGCCCGAGAAGGAGCCGAGCGCTTACATTCCGTCCCAGCACGCTCGGTGGGAGCCGGGAGCGAAGGCGCTCGAGACCGAGGCGGAGCCCGGCCTCCCGGGGATGTCGGGGAAGCACGTCTGGAAGACGAACAACACGGGCTTCCGGGGAGACGACCTCGCCTCTCCCAAGCCCGAGGGCGAGTTCCGCGTCTTCGTCGTGGGCGGCAGCACGACCGAGTGCTTCTACCTGGACGAGGAGCAGTCGATCGCGGGCGTCCTCCAGCGCGAGCTTCGCGCGAAGACTCCTCCCGCCACGAACGTCGTCGTCGAGAACGCCGGGAAGGACGGCGACAAGAGCTACGACCACGTGGCCATGATCGTGCACCGGCTCGTCTTCCTGGAGCCGGACCTGATCGTCGTCTTCTCGGGGATCAACGACCTCCTCGCGCAGCTCGCGGGCAAGGACTACCTCCATTACCCGAAGCCCGTCCCGGAGAAGTCGCGGCTGCCTCTCCTCATCAAGATGACGCTCACCGAATTCCAGCTCGGGCGCCGGATCTATTACGTGCTCCCTCGTTCGGACAAGGAGCAGCTCGAAGAGATCCCGACGACCTCGAATTACCGGAAGCTCGTCGCGCGGCGAAAGGCGCGCCCCCTGAGCTACGAGAGGCCACGCGTGGACGAGCGGTTCTATGCGAGCAACCTCCGGACCATCGCCGGCACCGCGAAGGCGAACGGCATTCCCGTCGTCTTCATGACCCAGCCGAGCACCTGGGGCTCGAAAGAGCCCGGCGTCGAGGAGTGGCAGTGGCTCCAGGTCCTCCTGGGAGATCGGGTCTACCCGACCGACTTCATGGACCAGGCGCTCGAGTCGCTGAACGACGCCGCGAGGCGCGTCGGCACCGAGCAGGGCGTCCCCGTCTACGACCTCTCGCGCACGCTGCCGAAGTCGCTCGAGGTCATGTACGACGACTGCCACCTGAACGCGAAGGGAGCGGAGACGACGGGGGTCGGGCTCGCGGGTTTCCTGCTCGAGAAGAAGCTCGTCCCTTCGCGCTGATCTCTCTCAGAGCCCCATGACCTCGTTGATCTCATCGAGGAGCGCCTCGAGGGAGTCCATGGTCAGGTCGCCCATGTGAGCGACCCGGAACGTCTTCCCCTTGAGCTTCCCGTAGCCGTCCCCGAGCACGTGCCCGCGCTTGCGCATCTCGGCGTCGAGCGTCTTCCAGTCGAAGCCTTTCTTGTTCTCGACGCACGTGAGGCCGTAGCTGGCGTAGCCGTCCTCGGGGAACAGCCCTAGCCGCTCCTTGGCCCAGGCGCGCGCGCGCGCGGCGAGCTGCCAGTGGCGGCGGTAGCGCGCGTCGAGGCCCTCTCGCTGGATCCGCTCGAGCTGGACGCGGAGAGCGTAGAACAGCGAGACGGCCGGCGTCGTGGGAGTCGAGCTGCCCTCGTGGTTCTTCTGGAAGGCGAGGAAGTCGAAGTAGTGGCCGCGGCCCGGCATCGACTTCGCGACCTCCATGGCCCGCTCGCTCACGTGGAAGACCGTGAGCCCGGGAGGCAGGCCGAGGCCCTTCTGCGTGCCCGCGAGGCATACGTCGATCCGGTTCTTGTCCACGTCCACGGGAGTCGTCGAGAGAGACGAGACGGCGTCCACGCAGAGGAGGAGCTTCGGCCGCTGCCTCACGACGGCGGCGACCTCGAAGAGCGGATTGAGCACTCCGGTCGAGGTCTCGGAGTGCGTCAGGAAGACGACCTCCACGTCCGGGTTCTTCCTGAGAGCCTCGTCCAGCAAGGGAGCGCGGAAGGCCTTGCCCCAGTCGACCTCGATCTTGATCGGCTCTCGCCCGCACTCCTTCGCGATCTCGAACCAGCGCTCGGAGAAGGCGCCGCAGCAGAGGTGGAGCGACCTCTTCGCGACGAGGTTCCGGACGCACGCTTCCATGACGCCCGTCGCCGAGGACGTCGCGACGAAGACGGGGCGCTCGGTCCCGAAGATCGCTCGCAGGCCTGGCTGGCAGGCGTCGTAGAGCTGCTTGAACTCGGGCCCTCGATGCCCGATGAGAGGCGTCGAGAGGACCTCGAGGACTTCCGGGTCCACCTCGACGGGTCCCGGGATCCAGAGGCGCGGATGGGACTGGACGGCCTCGTTCACTGTTCGCCTCGCTTGTCGTCCATGACGAGCCCCGAGAGAAGCTTCGGGTAGAAATCGGTCGACTTCTGCGGCACGCGAGCCCCGGCCTTCCCGCAGCGGACGACGTCCGAGACCGCCGTCGCGGGGAGGAAGAACGCGAGGTCGTATTCTCCCTTCGAGACGCGCTCGAGCGCCGGGAGGACGCCGCGCTGGTATCCGATCACGTCGCCCACGTCGTGCTTCGCTTCGCCCACGAGAGGGTCGAGGATGAGCCCGTGGAGCCACGAGACCTCGAGGCCGCGCACGCTCTCGGGGAGGCTCGCGAGGGCCTTCGCGGGATCGCGGTCCTTCCTCGGCCGGAGGAGCCAGGGCTTCGCGAGCTCTCTCCCGTGGAGCCCGATCGTTCCGCGCGAGAGGCGGGTGAATGCCTCGGGCCCGCCGGGAGCGGGGACCTCCTCGAGCACGAAGTCGCCCGCGAGCCGCTCCGGCACGGAGGCGGCCGGGATCGTCTTCGGGAGCCGGACGAGCCGGTGAGTCGGGAGGATCGTGAGACCCGGGTCGCTCGTCGAGAAGATCGCGGCCGTGCGGAAGCGGTCGGCCTCGGTCGCCTTCCCCGCTTTCTTCCTCTCGAGCCAGCGCTCGCGCGCCATCTCGAAGCGGTGGTGGCCGTCGGCGATCGTCACCTCGCGCCGCTCGAGGGAACGCGACAGGCCCGCGAGCGCGGCCGGCTCCGAGACCGCCCACAGCCGATCGCGCCGGCCAGGCTCGGGCCTCGCGACGAGGTCGGGAGCGCGCCCCTTCGTGGAGTCAGCGAGCGCTCCGGCGACGCTCGCGTCCTCGTCTTTGACGAGGAAGAAGACCTGGTCGAACTCGGCGTCGGTCGCGTCGAGGAGGAGCCGGCGGTCTCCCTTCGGGCCGGCGAACGTCCTCTCGTGGAACTTCACGTCGTCGCCCGAGACCTCGACGCGCGCGATCACGCCTCGCCGCACGAGGCGCCGCCCGTCGAGCTCGAAGTCCGTCTCGACCACGTAGAGCGCCGGCCTCTCCGCCCGCGCGAGGACGCCCTGGCTCATCCAGGCGTCGAAGTAAGCGCGCGCTCGTGGATAGGCCTTGAGGTCCGCGAGCGCGCCGTCGGCGAAGTCCTCGTCTTTCCCGAGGATCAGCCGCACGCAGTTCCACGGATGTCGCGAGAGGTAAGACCGCCGGAGCGGCTGGTCGATCTTGTCGTAAGGCTCGGAGACGACGTCGCCGATCTTCTCCTCGCCGACCCTCGTCCTCGAGTAAGTCACTCCCCGGAAGGGCGCGATCCTCGCCACGGCCGTCTCCTCGCGCGAGACATCTCTCACAGGAAGCGTGCGGATTCAACACGTGAGGTCGCTCTCACCTCGGCCGCCCGACGCCAGCCTCACGAAGACTTGTGGCGCCCCGATCGCCGTCGAGCTTGACGCCGTTCAGCTCCGCGAACGCGAGCGCGTCCTCGCGGTCGCGGAGCTCGTACGTGGTCGTGCTCGACGTAGCCGTCAGATCGAAGACCGGCGGGTGAAACAGCTCCCAGACGATCCAGGGAGCGAGCAGGACGACGCTTGCTCCCATCGCCAGCAGTTTGTATTGCGGGCCATGCAAGCCCATCTCCACCATGACGTAGAACACGGGAGCCACCGCCGCGATGGCCAAGATGCACAGGACGGCCGTACACACGCGTCGGCTTCGACGCAGCTCGCGTGCGCACCGCACGCAAGCAGGAATGCTCGCGCCCACGTGCTTCGCTCCCCATCCGTGAATGAAGAACGCGCTCGCGATGCTGAGCGTGTGCGTGCCAACCTCGAAGACCGAGCCGGGGCCGGGCTCGCGGCAGACGATGCAGCGGTCCGGGAAGCGCGGCACGCGACCCGCCGGCAAGTCCACGCTGAAGCTCGGCGGCACGGCTAGCCTCGTATCGTCCCGATCGTGCGAAGGATCGTCCTGAGCTCGTCGGTCGCCGCCCCCTTGCCCGAGTCGTCGGTCTCGATCCTCCTCGTGCCGCCCGCGCGGTCGGTGAGCTTGAGCTTCGAGCGCTCGATGACGAGGAAGGCGTGCGGGCAAGCTCCCTCGCCCGAGCCCACGACGCAGTGAACGCCGGTGTTGCCGGGGCCTCTCACGCAATAGGGAGGCGCCTTCTTCTCCGCGGCGGGAGTGCCCGCGAGGCCGCACTCGACTTCTAGCCGGCCCTCGAGGTCGACGCGGACGGCGACGGAGTCCTTCTCGCCCGCGCGGTCGGCCTCGGCGGTCGGTGGAGGACGACGTTCACCGGCCGCTTGAGCGCCTCGAGCGCGGCGATCGCTCCCATGAGCTCCATGCGGTTGTTCGTCGTCACGCTCTCGCCGCCCGAGAGCTCGCGCTCGCGGTCGCCCATGCGGAGGAGAGCGGCCCAACCGCCGGGACCGGGGTTTCCGCGGCAAGCGCCGTCGGTCCACGCGAGGACGGTCTCGCGCGACTTCCTGGACATGGCCTCATTGTATGGAAACGGGACCGCTACCAGACGGCGGAGTGTTCCTCGGCGATCCCGGGAAGACGCTCGATCCTGACCTCGCGCCCGAGAGCGTCCCGGAGCTTCCCCGAGTAAGAGCCGAAGGGCTGGCGGTAACGAGAGGTCACGAGGAGAAGGTTCACGTCCTCCTTGCGCTCGCCTCGCGGCTCGAAGAGGAGGTCCACCGAGCGGTCCTCGGAGCGGATCTCCCACGGCCCTTGCCCGGGAGCCCTCGAGAGGAACGTCACCGGCGGCAACGCCGCCGGCTCCCCGTCCAGCCAGAGCGCGTTCTCGGTGAAGCGCCCCTTGGGATCGTCGTGGACGCCTCGCGCTAGGTTCAGACCGACCGCTCGCTCGCCCGCGAGGCCGGCGGCCGTCGCCCAGAACCAGTCGATCCGTCGGGGAAAGAAGGCCTCGGTCCAGTCGACGCACGCTCTCGCGTCGTCGAGCGTGTAGCTTCTCCCTTCGACCTCGACCGTCCCGCGAGCGGAGAGGCCCGCCTGCTTGACCGTGACTCCCAGGAGCTTTTCGCCGCGGCCAACGTCGCTCACGACGGTCAGCGGCGTGAGGTTCCCGTCGAGGTCGAGGCTCGCTCGCAGGCCCGGCACGTCGAGCGAGAGAACGACTCCTCCCGCGCGCGTCGTCGCGAGCGAGAGGCACCTTCCCGGCGCGAGAGCGACGCTCGCCGAGTCGGAAGCCCCGACGCGGATGCCGACCGCGCCGGGAGACTTCCAGCCTCTCTCGAGAAGACGGTCTCCCTCGGCGGCGTAAGCCCACGCGACTCCCAGGTAGCCCACGTCTCCCACCGCCGCCGCGAGCACGAGGTCGTCGCGGAAGACGGCCGCGAAGCGCCAGCTCTTCCGCTTGAGGCGCCGGATCGGCGCGCGCGGTCCTCCTGGCTGCGCGAGCACGCCGAGGCCCGGCACGACCGCGTCCTCGAGCGAGAGAGACGCGATCCTCCCGCGGAAGGCGCCTTCGTGCGGCGCGCCCTTCGCGTCCACGAGCGTCGCGGGAGGCGTCTTTAGGTCGTCCATGACGCGAGAAGGATGGCGCTCGTCGTCGCCCGGCGCCAACTCGAGCGGCGAAGGAATCGAGGCGACCTGGACCCTCAGGAAGCGCGCGTGGAGCGCTTCCGGCGCGTGCGCTTGACGCTCGTTCTTCTCTTGCGCGACGCGAGCCGCATGGCGCGAAGCTTCCCGGAATCGCAGTCCCCGCACCAGAGCCGTTCGCCGTCGTAGGCCATGCCGGAGATCGTGCAAGGCACCTCGAGGCGGGCGAGCACGCGGCCCGTCTTCTCGTCGACGCGCCGGATCTCGGCGGGCCGATCCTCGGCCTTGTAGACCGCGTGCCACAGCTCGTCGCCGATCCACGTGATCCCGGTCACGAAGCGGTCCGACTCCAGCACGCGCAGGACGCGCCCGGTCTCGGGGTCGAGCTTGAGGAGCCGGCGCCCGTGGTAATCGCCCGCCCAGAGCGCCTCGCCGTCCCACCCGAGGCCCGAGACGAAACCGTCGACCTTGGGAAGCGGGAGCTCGCGAACGACCTTCCCCCTCGCGTCGACGCACTGGATCGTTCCGTCTCCGACTTGCCAGAGGTGCTTCCCGTCCCAGGCCGTCCCCGAGCCGACGACCGGGCCCCGGAGCCGCGAACGGACCTTCCCGGTCGAGCGATCGACGCGGGCGATGGCCCGGTTCGCCGGGTCCGAGAACCACACGTGCTCCCCGTCGAAGGCGACTCCGCCCACGACCGGGACTCCCGTCTCGAACGTCTTCTCGATCTTCACGGAGCGCTTGTTCCGCATGGCTACTTCTTCCTCTTGAGCTGGAATTCCTTCGAGCCCTGCCGCTCCTTGCCCGAGAAGGAGCCCCAGACGGACTTGATCGTGTCGTCGCCGAGAGTCAGCTCGAGGTCGCCCATGTAGCGGTCCTTCTCCGGATTCACGTTGGTCCCGCTCGCGAACCGGAACTTGATCGTGCTCCCGTCGAACGGTCCCTCGGCCTTGAGGTGCGGCTGGTTCTTCATGGCGCAGTAATGAGTGCAGACGAGGTCCTCTCCGTCCATGAAGTAGACCGTGATCATCTCGTGATCGCCTCCCGGGAACAACGTCTCGACGGCGACGCTTCCGCCGGAGACAACCTTCCACGAGAAGGCGACCTTCGAAGGATCATCGGGAAGGACCCAGTCTCCGGCGTTCTTCTTCAGGCGCTCGAACGCGGTGCGCGCCGTCGCAGGCTTGGCGGGTGTGTCCTCGGCTTCTACGCGGCCTCGGAGCGGCGGGAACGAGACGGCGCCGAGCGCGACGGCGAGCACGGCGACTACGGGGAAGCGAAACTTCACGGTGAGCTCCTTTCCTCGGATCTCGCGAGGGCCGTCGCCACGCGCGACGCGCGCCTCGTTCGTGAGCTCCATCTACCCCGGGCCGCCGCGCGCGAGAAGTAACAACTGCGTCGCCGTTCCGGTCCCGGGGAGCCGGGCGAGCCGGAACCGCCGCGCGCGCCCGCGACCCACGCCCGTGAAGCGGGCATCTCCTGCGAGCGACCGCTCGACGCTCCTCACCGAGAGACCGAGGGCGGCCGCGATCGCGCGCGGCGGCCAGGCCTCGCCATCCGCCAGGAGCGCCTCGGGCGGGCTCGTCTCCGGGAGGAGGACCGCCAGGCGTCCGCGGACCCGGTAGCCCTCCTTGCCCGCGTGCACGATCCTGAGCCCGAGCTCTCGCCTGAGGCGGCTCACCTCGACGCGCAGCCGCGCCTCGAGCGATTCGTTCGTGCGCCCGTAGAGCGAGCGAGCGTTCACCGGTCCGCGAGCGAGCGCGAGGAGAAGCTCGAACGCGGCCGGCCTCCGCGAGAGCTCGAGCGTGCCCACGCGACGGCGCACGGCGTCGACGAACGGCTCGCGGAGGCGCTCGATCTGGACGAGGGAGACGGCGCGGACCTCTCCTCCGCGGACGAGGCGGAACCGCGGCGCTCGCAGCTCGCGGGCGAGCCGCCGGGCCTCGCCGGCGAGGAGCGGATTCTCGGGGTCGAGACGCTCCGCGGCGCGCGCCGCGTCCTCGAACCGTCCGAGGCGTGCGAGGAGCTCGGCGCGGGCGAAGGCCGCGGCCGGACCCCACGCGGCCGATCGCAGGACCGCGAGCGCCTCCTCGTGCCGCCCGAGGAGCGCGAGGAGCCTCGAGCGGAGCACGTCCACGTAGGAGGAGGAGGCCCGGTCCCCGAGCGCGCGGAGAGCTCGCCCGTCGAGCCGGCGCGCGGCGCTCGCGAGGTCCCGGGCGGCGAGGTCCACCTCCGCGAGCGCCGCGATCGTCTTCGCCGCGAAGAGCGGGTCGCGCGCACGGCGGAACTTCCTGAGAGCGGCGACGAGGAGGCGCCTCGCGCGCTCGAGCTCGCCCAGCTGGGCGAGGGCGATCCCGCGGATCGCGAGCGCGTGCGGATCCGACCTCGCGGGACCGATCGAGCCCAGCGCTTCGAGCGGGCGCCCCGCCGCGAGGCGGCTCGATGCGCGCGCGAGCGCCGAGTCGACCGTTCCGGGGCCTCTCGCGGTCGGCCGACCGGTGGGCGAACGCTCGCGATGGCTCACGTTCCCCGGGTGACTCCGCGGGCCTTCGACACGAACGCGTTTCCTGCGAGGAAGAACCGCCACGGCTTCGCGGCCCAGACGCGGCCAGCGTAAGCGACGCCCACGCGAGGCGACGTCGCGATCTTCTCCTCGTGCTCGCCCTCCTCGAGCCAGAGCGTCTTGCTCCTCGTCGTGTCCTCGCCGTTGAGCGAGCGGTCGATCGCGAAGGCAAGGCAGACCTTCCCGGGGCCGTTCGTCGGGGCCTCGATCCCCGAGAGCGGCTCGACCGCGCGCACGAGGATCGCGGCGGGAAAGCCCTCTCTCTCGACGACGAAGTTCAGGCAGTGATACATGCCGTAGATCAGGAAGACGTACGCTCGCCCGGGAGGCCCGAACAGGATCGAGCCGCGCGGCGTCCTCCCCCAGCGAGCGTGGCAGGCGCCGTCGTCTTCTCCCACGTAAGCCTCGACCTCGACGATGCGGCCCGTTCGCTCGCCGTCCCCCGTCCGGCGCACGAGGCGCTTCCCGAGCATCTCTCGCGCGACGACGAGAGCGTCTCTCTCGAAGAAGGGCGCGAGGAGCCGTGTTCTCCGTCCCCTCCCGTTCCGTCTCACGCGACCTCCTTGCACCGGATGGGGGGCTTACGCGCCCCCCGTCCGGATTCCGCGTCGCAGAACGAAGCGCCGCGCCGCGCGCGGACTCCCCCGCGGTGAGCGAGGCTCTTCGGGCCTCGCTCGACGGCGCCCGTCTCACACGAACTCCCCGGTCTCCCGTTTAGAATACCGCCCCACGGAGAGCGGAGAGCGATGGCCACGAGGCTCGAAGGGAAGGTCCTCGTCGCGCAGGGCGGCGGGCCGACGGCCGTGATCAACCAGAGCGTCGTCGGCGTGGCGCTCGAGGCGCGGAAGTTCACGCAGGTCACGCGCGTCTACGGAGCGCTCCACGGGGTCAAGGGGATCGCGAACGAGGAGTTCCTCGACCTCACGCGCGAGACGACGCACAACCTCGAGCGCGTCGCGCAGACGCCTTCTTCCGCGCTCCTCTCGACGCGCGACAAGCCGGACGAGGCTTACTGCGCGCGCATGTTCGAGGTCATGAAGGCCCACGACATCCGTTATTTCTTCTACGTGGGCGGGAACGACTCCGCCGACACCGTGAGGATCGTGAACGAGCAGGCCGACGCGGCCGGCTACGACTTCCGGGCGGTGCACATACCGAAGACGATCGACAACGACCTCGTCGTGAACGACCATTGCCCCGGCTTCGGCTCCGCGGCGCGCTTCGTCTCCCAGGCCTTCATGGGAGTGAACCTCGACACGCGCGCGCTCCCAGGCGTCTACATAGGCATCGTCATGGGGAGGCACGCGGGCTTCCTCACGGCGTCGGCGGCGCTCGCGCGGAAGTACGTGGACGACGGACCGCACCTCGTCTACTTGCCCGAGCGCGTCTTCTCGACCGAGCGCTTCCTCGCGGACGTGGACGCCGTCATGAAGGAGCACGGGCGCTGCGTCGTCGCCGTCTCCGAGGGAGTCTCGGACGAGAGCCACACGCCGATCCTCGCGAAGCTCATAGGAGAAGATCGGGACGCTCACGGGAACGTCCAGCTCTCGGGCTCGGGAGCGCTCGGAGACCTGCTCTCCGACCTCGTGAAGAAGAAGCTCGGGCTCAAGCGCGTGCGGTCGGACACGCTCGGCTACCTCCAGCGCTCCTTCGTCGGGTGCGTCTCCGACCGCGACGCCCACGAGGCGCGCGAGGTGGGCGAGAAGGCCGTCCAGTTCGCCATGTGGGACAACGTCGACGGCTCCGTCGTGATCCGCCGGCCCGTGCTCAGCTATTCGGTCGAGTACGACCTCGTGCCTCTCTCCGAGGTCGCGGGGAAGACGAAGGTCATGCCCGATGCCTTCGTGAGCCCGCAAGGGAACGGCGTGACGGACGCGTTTCACCTTTACTGCCGGCCCCTCGTCGGGTCGGGCTTCCCCGAGCCTCACCGGATCCGGGCGCCGCGCGTCTCCAAGGTCAAGGGGTGAGGGAAGCCCGGAATTCACCGGGGCCCCGTGGGCCCAGGGGAGTCGTTTCACCGCGTCATTCGCCCGCGGCGAATGCTGACTTAGGGCTCGTGCGCGAGAGGGCACGAACGATATAGTCTCCGGGCCGGTCTCGGGAGCTCCCATGGCGAAATACATCCTCGCGATCGACGAAGGGACGACGGGAGTCACGCTCCTTCTCTTCGACAAGCAAGGGAAGATCGCGCGGAAGGCTTACTCCGAGTTCAAGCAGCACTACCCGCGGCCGGGATGGGTCGAGCACGACCCCGAGGAGATCTGGCGCGTCACGAAGCGCCTCGTGGGAGAGATCCTGGCGGGAGAGTCTCCGAGCGTGGTCGCCGGGGTCGGGATCACGAACCAGCGCGAGACGACGGTCCTCTGGGACCAGGACACGCGCCGCCCCTTCGCGAACGCGATCGTCTGGCAGTGCCGCCGCACCGCCGACCGCTGCCGCGAGCTCAAGGCCCAGGGCCACGAGGCGCTCGTCCGTGCGAAGACGGGCCTCGTCCTCGACGCTTACTTCTCCGGCACGAAGGTCGCGTGGCTCCTCGAGAACGTTCCGCAGGCGAAGACGGCCGCGGACGAGGGCCGGGCGCGCTTCGGGACGATCGACACGTGGCTCGTCGAGCGCCTCTCGGGCGGGCGGCTCCACGTGACGGACCCGACGAACGCCTCGCGCACGCTCCTCTACGACATCCACGCCAAGAAATGGGACGACGAGCTCCTCTCGCTGTTCGGCGTCCCGGGCTCGCTCCTCCCGCAGGTGCGCGGGTCGTCCGAGGTCCTCGGGATGACCGACCCGGACGCCTTCGGCGCGGAGGTCCCGATCTCGGGGATCGCGGGAGACCAGCAAGCGGCGCTCTTCGGGCAGGGGTGTGTCCGGCCGGGAGAGCTCAAGAACACTTACGGGACGGGCTGCTTCGCTCTCCTGAACGCCGGGGCGAAGAAGGTCGAGTCGCACCACGGCCTCCTCACGACGCTCGGCTGCGACGAGAAGGGGAAGCCCGTCTACTGCCTCGAGGGCTCCGTCTTCATCGCGGGAGCCGTCGTCCAGTGGCTGCGAGACGCCCTCGGAGTGATCGCGAACGCCTCCGAGAGCGAGACGCACGCGCGCGCCGTCGCGGACAACGCGGGCGTCTACTTCGTTCCCGCCTTCGTCGGCCTCGGTGCGCCTTACTGGGATCAGGACGCGCGCGGCGCGATCGTCGGGCTCACGCGAGGGACCGGGCGAGCTCACATCATCCGCGCCGCCCTCGAGAGCATCGCTTACCAGACGCGCGACCTGATCGACGCTCTCCGCGCGGACCTCGGAGCGGGCGTCGATATCTCCTCCCTGAAAGTCGACGGGGGAGCCGTCGTGAACGACCTTCTCATGCAGTTCCAGGCCGATATCCTCGGCATTCCGGTCGTGCGCCCGAAGAACGTCGAGACGACGGCCACGGGAGCCGCTTACCTCGCCGGCCTCGCCTGCAAGTTCTGGCAGAGCTTCGATGAAGTCCGCTCCTT
>JACQDU010000459.1 GCA_016200955.1 bacterium | reverse complement strand
TGGCCGCGCTGGGCGACCTGCCCGTCGTCCGGGTGGACCCGTCCGTCATCGGCCGGACGATGTTCGACACCCCCGGCAGCGACGACCTGACGCTCACCGTCCTTCTCTCCCAGGATCAGGACCCAGTTGAGAGGAGCGGCCCCCCGGAGGTGCGGCAGGAGAGAGTCGTGGACGACGAACGTCCCTCGCTTCGGGATCGCGAGCGCCTCGGCGTCGAACAGGCGGCGCCACTTCACGGCGAGGACCGCGTCGGGCGCCAGCTCCCGGAGGAGCGCTTTCGCCGGCTTCGTTCTCAGATCGGGCTCGTCGTGGTAGGGGACTCCCGCCTTGCGCGCGAGCTCGCAGACCGGCTCCTCGACCTCCTGCTCCGAGGGAGTCGGCGGATACCCGAAGACCGCGCACACGTCGACGCCCGCTTCCAGGAGCGCGCGCAGGCACGCCGTCCCGTGCCGCCGCCCTCCCGCGAGCGCCATGCGCAGCTTCGCCATGAGGACAGTCTTTCAAAAAAACTCGATCGAAACCACCGAAGGCACCGACGAACGCCGAGCCGCCGTCTTCGGTGCTCATCAGTAGGTTCGTGGCTCGAGAAACGACTGAACCACGAAAGACACGAAGAGGCTCCTCTTGGTGTCTTCGTGCCGTCGTGGTCACAACTCGTCGTCGGCTTCGTCTACGCGACGTCGAGCGAGAAAGACCCGCAGAAAACACGAGGAGCCGCCGAAGAGAGAAGGACGCGTCCTCGCTTTCTCTTGTGGGGACATGACCGGCTGCTAGACTCGGGCGTGCCATGATCGGAGCCTTCGACCTCGTCGTCGTCGTCGCGCTGGTCCTGGGCTACCTCGTGGGCCGCGCGAAGGGCTTCCTCTGGCAGCTCTCGGGAATCCTGACGCTCGCTCTCGGGTACGTCTTCGCGGCCGCCCTCTCGCGCCTCGTCGCGAGAGCGTTCCCCGGGAGCTGGCCCGAGGACCTCCGGTCGTTCGCGGCGTGGGCGGCGATCTACGCGGTCGTCTCGATCGGCGTCTACCTCGTCTTCATGAAGCTCCAGAAGCGCATCCGCGAGCTCGAGTTCGAGGAGCTCGACCGCCGCTTCGGCGGAGCGCTGGGAGCGGTCAAGGCCGGGCTCCTCGTGCTCGTCGTGTCGGTGGTCTTCGTGACCGCGAGCGCGAACGCGCGCGACGTCGTGCGGGCGAGCCCGTCGGGGCGCCTCCTCGCGCGAGCCGGCGTGACCGTCCGCTTCCTCCTCCCGGACCGGGTCGGAGACAAGTTCGGCGAGTGCCTCGAGAACCTGCGCCCCGAGCCCGTGGCGGCCGACGCGGCGAAGCCCGCGCCCGCTCCGGCGCCGGTTCCCGCGAGACCGGCTCCCGCTCCTCGCCCGGCTCCGCGGCCGAGGCCGACGGAGCTCGAGCGCGCTCCGGCTCCCTCGATCGAGCCCGACGTCCCGGAGAAGCCGAGGGACGACCCGAACGCCGGCGACGGCGAGGAGACGCCCGCCCGGAGCCCCGCGCCGCGCGAGACGAAGCCCGCGCCCGCGGAGAAGGACGACCCGCTCACACCCCCGCGCGCGAAGGACCAGGACCCGCTGGCTCCCCCTCCCCGCTGATTCGCGAGATTGCTGCTCTAGAGCTGCATCACGGTGCAGGGTAGGATGCGCCTCTCTCGAGGGAGGTGACCCATGCTCTCGCGCCACGCGCTCGCGCGCGCCGGATCGGCCGCGCTCGCTCTCGCCTTCGGCCTCGCCGTGACTGCTCGCGCCGACGAGCCGAAGAAGGCGGGGAAGGACAACGAGAAGGCCGTCCACAAGCCGGACGACGCTCCCGCGGCCGCTGCCGAGGAGAAGGAGGAGGAGGAGTTCGCTCCCTTCGACAAGTCCACGAAGGGCTTCGAGCTCACCTCGGGCTTCTGGGACCTCTACTACAAGGCGAAGGACCAGGCCCTCCTGGGCGTGATCCCGCACGCGGAGCTCGAGAAGCCGTTCCTCATCACATCGAGCATCTCGGGCGGCACGAGGTACTCGGGCTGGCAGTGGTTCGACTCGCTCGTCGCGTGGGAGAGGGTCGGGAAGAAGCTCGTCCTGGTCGAGAGGAACGTGCACTACCGCGCGGAGCCCGAGAAGCCGATCGCGGAGGCGGTGCTGCGCACTTACTCGGATCGCGTGATCGGGTCTCTCCCGATCCTCTCCGAGAGCCCGAAGGGCTTCCTGATCGACCTCCGGGCGCTCCTCGTCGAGAGGCCGGGCGATCTCCTCCAGGCGATCTCGATCGACTCCTCCCTCGCGAAGGTCGCCAAGAGGAAGGTCTTCCCGACGAACGTCGAGCTCGCCTTCTCCGCGCCGCTCGCGGGCGACGGGGCGCTCGTCTCCTTCCACTACTCGATCGCGAAGCTGCCCGAGCAGCAGGACTACGCCCCGCGCCTCGCGGACGACCGGATCGGCTACTTCCTGACCGCGGTCAAGGACTTCACGAAGGGCGACCCGCGCGAGCAGCGCTTCCTGCGCTTCGTGAACCGCTGGGACCTGAGGAAGGCGAGCCCCGAGCTCGCTCTCTCTCCTCCCAGGAAGCCGATCGTCTTCTACATCGAGAAGACCGTCCCCTTCAGCTACCGCCGGTTCGTCGAGGCGGGGATCCTCGAGTGGAACAGGGCCTTCGAGAAGATCGGCTTCTCGAACGCGGTCGTCGTGAGGCAGCAGACGGCCGACAACGAGTTCAAGGACTTCGACCCGGAGGACGCGCGCTACAACTTCTTCCGGTGGATCGTCTCGGAGGAGGCCTACGCCATGGGTCCCTCGCGCGTCGATCCGCGCACCGGGCAGATCCTCGACGCCGACATCGTCTTCGACGACTCCATGGTCGAGGCGTACGCCGGCGAGTACGAGACCTTGCTGAAAGAAGGCCCCAAGATCTACCGGAGCGCGCAAGAGAACGAGAGCTCGCGCGCCTTCGGGCAGCACCTCTCGCTCGCGCTCGAGCCGCTCGGGGTGAAGCTCGACCCGGAGAAGGCGGCCGCAGCTTACTCGCGTCTCACGGAAGGAGCGGCCCGGCTCCCCGCCGCGAAGACGCGCGCCGAGCTCGACGCTTCTCTCCGCGCCCGCGCCCCACACGGCGTCTGCCGGATCGGCGAGGGAGCGGCCCACGAGCTCGCGCTCGCTCACTTCGCGCGGCTCGCCGCGGAAGCGGGCGAGGAAGGCGACCCCAAGAAGGGCGCAGGCGCTCTCCCGGACGATTACGTGGGAGAGGTCATCAAGGAGACGGTCATGCACGAGGTCGGGCACACGCTCGGCCTGCGCCACAACTTCAAGGGAAGCTCCTGGCGGAAGCTCGAGGAGATCAACTCTCCCGAGCGGCCCGGCGACATCTCGGCGTCGATCATGGACTACAACCCGATCAACATCGCCCCCGAGGGAATGACGCAGGGCCACTACCAGAACGTTCTCCTCGGGCCGTACGACGTCTGGGCCATCGAGTACGGCTACAAGCCGTCGGACGAGACGAGCCAGGTCGGCCCGAAGGAGCTCGCCGATATCGCGAGCCGCTCGGCCGAGCCGGGCCACGCCTACGGGACGGACGAGGACCTCGCCTCTCCCGATCCTCTCATCGGCCAGTGGGACATGGGCCAGGACCCGATCGTCTTCGCGAAGAGCCGGATCTCTCTCGCGACGAGGCTCCGCGAGAAGCTCCTCGCGCGCGCCGTCCGCGCGGGCGAGGGCTGGGATCGGCTCCGCCGCGCCTTCGAGATGGTCCTCTACGAGCAGGCGCGCGCGGGCCAGATCGCCGCGCGGCTCGTGGGCGGCTCGGCGATCCACCGCGACCACAAGGGCGACCCGGGCGAGCGCGCTCCGCTCGTCCTGGTGCCGGCGGCGCAGCAGCGAGCGGCGCTCGCGTTCGCGTGCGAGCAGGTCTTCGACGAGAAGGCGCTCCAGTTCACGCCGGAGCTGCTCTCTCACCTCGCGGCGGGGCGCTGGTCTCACTGGGGCTCGAACGACGACGGGGCGGAGCTCGCTTACCCGATCCACGAGCGCGTCCTCGCGGTGCAGCGCTACACCTTGAACCAGCTCCTCTCGGAGACGACGCTCCATCGGGTGAGGGACTCCCAGGTGAAGGCGGCTCCGGGAGAGGACGTGCTCTCGGTCTCCGAGATCTTCGCGACGCTCGAGAAGGCGATCTTCCGCGAGCTCGAGCCGTCGAGCGGAGCGCCCCGGGTCTCGAGCTTCCGGCAGAACCTCCAGGACCTCTACGTCCGGGACCTGACGAACCTCGCGCTCGAGCAGGAGGTCCCCGGACCGACTCCCGCGAACGTCGGCCCGAAGAAGGTCGCGTGGCTGAGACTCAAGGGTCTCCAGGAGAGGTGCCAGAACGCCCTCGCGACGGGGAAGACCCTCGACGAGGAGACGCGCGCTCACCTCGAGTCGATGGCGCGCCGCGCCGAGAAGGTGCGCGAGGCGGACTACGTGCACATAGCGAGCGGGTGCTCGCTCTCGAACGTCCCCGGAGCGCCGGCCGCGCTCCTTCCGCTCGCCGCTCTCCTCGTGCTGCTCGTGGGGGCGCGGCGGCGCAAGCTCTCCGCGCGCTGATCGCGGGCGGCGGCGAGAAGAGAACGTAACCACGAAGGCACGAAGACGCGAAGCCTTGTCTTGCTGCCTTCGTGGTCGCGTCAGCTCGAGTGCCCGGCGAAGTGCGGGAGAGGGACGCGCACGACGCGGATCACGCGCGCGTTCTCTCCCGGAGGCGGAGCTGGCCGCACGCGGCAGAGGCGTCGGCGCCGCGCGCGCGGCGGAAGTGGCACGCGATGCCGGCGCGACGGAGCTCCTCCCAGAAGACCTGGGCGCGCTCGCGCGGCGAAGGCGAGAGGGCAACCCCGGGGACGGCGTTCAGCGGGATCAGGTTCACGTGGAAGCCGCTCCCCGCGAGGATGCGCGCGAGCTCGCGGGCTTGCTCGGGCGAGTCGTTCACGCCGTCGAGGAGGACGTAGCTCACGGTGACGAAGCGGCGCGTCTTCCGCGCGTAGCCGCGCGCCGCGGCGAGCGCTTCCGCGACGCGGGAGAGCCGC
>JACQDU010000079.1 GCA_016200955.1 bacterium | reverse complement strand
CGCGGTTCACCGCGAGCGCCGCCATGCAGGCTCCGAGCGCCGAAGCCTCCATCATCGTGAACCCCGACGCGAGAGCGAGCGACATTGCCGCGAGCAGCGAGTCGCCCGCGCCCGTTACATCGAGCGGGTTCGAGCTCAGCGCCGGGAAGTGCTGCGACATGGTCCCGACGCTCGTTCGCTCGTAGGAGATGAACCCATTCGCTCCGAGCTTGAGCACGAGGTTCTTGGCCGAGGCGCGGTCGAGGAGCGTCTGCGCCACGTGCTCGACGCCGTCCTCGTGGTTTCCCAGCGCGAGGCGGGCCTCGCGCTCCGTCGGGCAGAGGAGGTCGAATCCGACGAGCTTGGCGACGTTGCCGACCTGGCTGCTGCACTGGAGGTCGCCGAACGTGCGGACGCCGTTTCGAGCCGCGAGCGCCTGGATGGCGCCCAGCACCCTGCTCGTGATCACGCCGTGCACGAAGTCGGAGACGACGACCCCGTCGATTCGCTGAGCGTGCGATTCGAGCGCGTCGACGACGGCGGCCTCGAGCGGGCGCGCGATCGAATGGCTCGAAAGACGGCTCACCCGGAACAACTTCTGGTTATCGACCATGTACCTGATCTTGAACGTCGTCGGTCGAGAGCGATCCTCGATCAGGTGGACGTCGATTCCGCGCCGCTCGAGGTCGCCCTTCACGAACGCCGCCGGCGAGTCGTTGCCCACGACCGAGATGAACTGACAATCGGCCCCGAGCGCGCGCACGTGTGCCGCGACGACGGCGGCGCCGCCGATGTAGTCCCGCGCCTCGAGCTCCCGCACCACGAGCACCGGGGCCTCGGCGCTCATGCCAACCGCGTCGCAGGCGACGTACTGGTCGACGATCGTGTCTCCGATCACGAGGAGGCGACGGGGCGCGAGGCTACGCAACCGGGCGAGGACCTGGCGCAGGTCCACCCGCTGCCGGGCGCAGGCCGCGCGGAAGGTGCGGAGCCTCTCGAGCTCTATGTCACGGGGCGGGGTATAGAGAAGCTCCGTCGACGCGTAGCGGACCTCCCCCGAGTGGAACTGGACGAGCGCGCCCTGGGCCTCGAGCGCCCGCAGGAGGTCGTCGACCTCTCGCCGCCGCTCCTCCTCGAACTCGGTGCCGAGGACGTAGACGGCGGGCGCGAGGAGGCGAGCGAACTGGATCAGGGCGTCGTGCGTCTCGATGAGCACGACCTTCTCAACGGCGTCCAGGGCCGCGACGCCCAGGGCGCGCTCCTCGATGGGGAAGTATCGCGGGCGGAGCTCTTCGGGAATGAAGGGCGGCCCGAGGATCCCGACGACGAGGACATCGCACTGGCTCCTCGCGTGCTGGAGGAAGCGACGGTGTCCCGGGTGGAGCACGTTGAAGTGCCCGTGGCACGCGCCCACACGGCGGCCGGCGAACGCACCCTCGCGCAGAGAGTCGACCGTAACCACCTTGGCGCGGCTCATCGTTGCGACCTCGCGGATCCCCCCTGGAGAAGCGGCGCGAGCTCTCGTGCCAGGATGCGGTCGTACTCGTCGTGCCAGCGGCCGCGTTCGGGAAGACGCGGCAGGAGCGAGGGTCGGACCTCCTGGGCGGCAAGGAGGCTCTCGGGAGTTCCGATGTCGCGGTGATAGACGGCGTTCTCGTGGACGGCGATCCGCCCGACGAACGCCGGGATCACCTGAGTGCTGAGGTCGATCGTGGGGCCTGGGAACTCCGCGATGAAGTCGAGCACGTCCCGCTCGAAGACGTAGACCGCTGCATTCGCGAGGTTGCCGGGCGGATCGGCGACCTTCTCCGCGAAGCGCTGGACGACCCCGCGCGCGTCGCACTCCACGATTCCGCACGTCTGCGGCGTGGGCGTGCGGAACGTCATCATGGTCATGGCCGTCCCGGAAGGTCGTCTCTCGTTATGGAAGCGCACGAGCTCGCCGAGGTCGGCCCCGCAGAGGTTGTCCGCGTGGACGACGAGCGCGGGCCCCTCACCGAGCCAGGCTCGGTTGTGACGGAGCGTGCCTCCCGTCCCGAGCAGCACGGGCTCGTGTGAGAGGACGACGCCGCGGTACCGGGGCTGCGCGAGGAAACTCCGTACCAGCTCCGCGTGGTGATGCAAGTTGACGAGCACGTTCTCGATTCCGGCCTGAGCGACGCTCGCG
>JACQDU010000485.1 GCA_016200955.1 bacterium | reverse complement strand
TCGCGCTCGAGCGGAGCGGCGTTCTCCCGCACGCGGCGCGTGTGAGCCGCGACGGAGACGCGCTTCCTCTCGACGTGGCCGCCGGTGCCGGAGAGGATCCCGTCCGCCGTGCGCGCGAATCGCTCGAGCACCTCCTTGGCGCGGGCGCCCGGCTCGAGCTCGAGCCGCTCGCCTCCGGGCAAGAGGAGGTCGGCTCCGTGCTCGCCCGCGAGCGCGACTCCCGGGACGGAGGCGCGCGAGCGCAGGTCCTCGAGCGCGCGCCCGCTCACGATCGCGACGTGAGCCCCGCTCTCCGCTCCCCGGCCGAGCACCGAGAGCGCCGCTCGCGCTCTCTCGAGCAGGAGAGCGTCGTCCGGGTCGTCCACGATCTCCGCGAGCGTCCCGTCGAAGTCGAGCACGAGCAGGAGCGCTCGTCCCGCCGCTGCCGCGACCGCCCGGCGCGCGAGGTCCCCGGGCTCGCTCGGGCGGTTCACGCTCCCGCTCAGGCCGTGACGGCCGCGGGGCAGTGAGGGCAGGAGTCCCACTTGGCCGAGTAGACGTGGCCTCGCTCGCAGCGGCGCTCCATGGTGCCCGGCGCGGCGAACGTGTCCGCGGGGAGCACGACGAGCGTGCTCGCGAACTCGCTCGCCTGGGCGATCGCGCGCGCGATGAGGACGGCGAGGCCTCCTCCCATGAGGACGTTCAGGAAGGTCGCGACGAGCGCGAGCGAGAGCGGGTCGACCGGCTCGAGCGTGTTGGGCGTGATCGCTTGCGCCGTCTTCACGACGATCACGAAGGGGCAGAAGACCGAGGGAAGCGCGTAGAGAAAGGCGGGGATGCTGACGCCGAAGAAGGTCACGATCGCCTTGAGCGCCCCCGACGCGACGAGCGGCGCGACCCAGAGGAACGCGAGCCCGGAGCTCGCGATCACGTTGGGCGCCTTGAACGGGAACAGGAGGCGCGCCGCCTGGAAGGCGAGCACGGCGACTCCCAGATAAGACGCGGCGCAGAGGCCCGCGACGAAGTAAGCGAGCTTGCGCTCGCCGGGCTCGAGGCAGAGCGCCATGCCGAGGGCGAGCCCGAGGAAGATGACCGCGACGGCCGCGAGGGAATGCGCGATCCTCAGGCGCTCGCTCGCGCGCCGGGGCTCGCCGCGCGCGCGCGCGAGGCCGCGCACGAGGTCCTCGTAGGCGAGCGCGTTGTCGGACGCGACCGGGAGCGTCACGAAGAGGAGCACGAGGAACCGCACGGCGGCGAGCTCCGCGACCATGCGCGTCTGGTAGTAGAACCCGCTCGCGAGCGACGGATGCGGCAGGTACGTCGCGACCGCGAGAACGGCCAGGACTCCTCCCAGGATCATCGACTCGACCGGCCCCACGATCCCAGGCGCGTCGTCCTCGATCTTCCGCGCGAGCGCCGTGAGCGAGAGGAGCGCGAGGAGGAGGTTGAGCGGGACCTGGACGAGGAGAGGGGGCACGTGCGCTCCGAAGAAGGGCACCTCGCGCATCTCGTCGCCCGCGATCCCGGCGAACTGGCCGAAGAGCGAGAGCACCTCGAACCCGGGAGCGTACCGGCCGAGCGCCGAGACGCCCGAGAGACATCCCGTGACGACGACCACGATCGCGCTCGCCTTCGCCGCCTTCTTCGGCAGGAAGACGAGGAGACCCGAGAGCGTCGTGTACCAGAGCGAGTTCGCGATGAGCGCGGCGTAGGCGGAGAACGTGCCCAGGAGCCCGCCCGCTTCCGTCGAGAAGCACCCCATGACCACGTGAGGGATCGACGCGAGCCCGAGGAGGATCGGCACCGCGTAGGCGGCCGCGACGTTCCCGACGGCGAGCGTGAGCCCGCTCTGGGCCGTCATCCTCAGGTGGTCGAACGTCCGCTTCTCCCGCTCGACGACGAGCGCCTGAGCGAGCCCGAGGGGCGCCACGAGCAGGAGGAGGAACGAGTTCGCGGAGAGCGCGATGAGGTGGAGGACGTTCCACAGCTTCGACCAGTCCCCCGGCGTGACGGGTCGCCAGAAGAACGAGAGGATCGCGGCGATCCCGTAGAGCGCTCCCAGGTAGACGATCGCGATGCCGAACGTCTTGGGATCGCGGCGCGCCTTCTTGAGCGCCCACGTGAGGACGACGTTGTCGCCGAGGTCGACGACCGGGACGAGGCCCGCCGCGTTCAAAGGAGCTCTCCGTCCGGGCCGGGCATCCGAGCGGCTCCCGGGACCGCGAGGCGAGTCTTCGCGTCGGCCTCTCGCGGCGACGGTGCGGGCGCGAGCGGGAGAACGTCGGGCGAGCGGATGTCCGCGACCGTCCGCTCGTCCCGGGGCGGCGGAGAGACGGGCTCCTCCGCTCCTCCGAGCGTGGCGAGGTGGCCTCGGCGAGCCCTGTCTCCCGTCGAGGCGTCGGCGGCGACGCGCAGGAAGAGGTCCTCGAGCCCGTCTCGCCGCGCGGAGAAGGAGGCGACGCGCACTCCCGCGCCCACGAGAGAGGCGAGGATCTCGGCCCTCACGGAGGCGGGATCGGGCCCCAGCTTCCCGCGCGCGACGAGGATCCCGGGCTGCTCTCCGGCCTCGACCCGCGCGATCTCCGTCCTCGCGGCGAGGATCGTCCGCGCCGTGGCGGTGTCTCCCAGGACTTCGAGGTCGAGACGCGTCGTCGGGTCGAGGCGCTTCTGGATGTCGTCGATCTTCCCCGAGACGAGCATGCGTCCCTTCTCGACGATCCCGACGGCGTCGCAGAAATCGGCGAGCTCCGTGAGGATGTGAGACGAGACGATGATCGTCTTCCCCGCGCTCCTGAGGTCGCGGACGATCGAGCGGAACTCGA
>JACQDU010000484.1 GCA_016200955.1 bacterium | reverse complement strand
CCGGGCGTTCGAGAAAGGTGCGCGGGCTCCCCGGCCGAGACGTGGCAATCGTGAGCCGGGAACGCCGGAAACGATGCGTTGCTAGGTTCTTGCGTCGACCGACGGCTTGGCAATCCTGCGGCAATCCCCTGGCAACGATAGGCAAAGCTCCTCGGGCGATTTGAGGGCAGCGGCGGAGGCAAGCGAGCCGTCGAGGAGCGCGTAGCGCTTTGGCGTCTCGTGCTCGGTCACCTTGACCAGCTCCTGCGCGAGCAGCTCCGCGAGCGCGCGCTTGACGGTGTTGTAGCCCCAGCTCAGGTGGGCGGCGGCCTCGCGGCGCGTGAAGCTCGGAGCGTCGAGCAGCGAGCGGAAGAGGGTCGAGGCGCGCGGCGAGAGCCCGTCAAGCTCCTGGTCCACGAGCGGGCGAAGGAGCCCGTAGATGATCCTGTAGTCGTCGAGCGTCGCGACGACGCGCCTTCGCCCGTCCTTCTCCCTCTGGAACTGATGCAGGAGCGCGTGCGCCGCTACCAGCGAGAGGAGCTTGGCGTTGTCGCGCCGGTCCTTCGTCGTCCGGCTCGGATAGTCCAGATGAGACGCGAAGGGGATGACCACGTCGAGCGGCTCGAGGAGCCGCTGAGCGTCCTGCCAGGGCACAGTATCGATCGCCTTCGCCTTCTCGCCCGCCCACGCCCGCCTCTGTGCCTCCTGCACACGCTTCGTCTGCTCGGCGGAGTCGTCGAGGCTCAGCTCGAGGCACCGGGAGACGTTCTCCGGGTTCAGGGTCTCGCGCGTCGTGCCTGACAGGAGGGCGATGGGGCCGCGGGCCTCGAAGCTCTCGACCCTGCCCCGGACGGGCACGGCGAGGCGCAGGTAGCCCTTGGACTGGAGCGTGCGGATGGCGTAGTCAGCCTCAGATGCGCCCGCCTGCTCGTCCACGAGCACGAGCTTGTGGCGCAGGTGATCTTGGCCAGCGTAGTAGAGCGCCTGCGGGGTCACGCGGCTCAGGAACTCGACGCTCTCATCCGGGATGAGCTGCGCAACGCGGTCGAGCAGCTCGGACTTCCCCGCGCCGGACGAGGCGAACAGGATGCCGGAGAGGGGCCTGGCGAGAAGTCGGCTCGTGGCGACGAGGTAGACGATCCGCTTGACCTGCTCCTCGCCGACGTAGCCGAGGCTTTCCAGGGCGTGGGCGGCGCGGTCGAGGAGGTCGGGAGCCTGGAGCAGCCGCTCTGCCGCCCGCTTCCTGGCTTCGGTGAGCACGACGCTCTCGGGCTTGCGCTCTACCTGAGAGCGCTCGATCGTGTCGAGGACGAGCGCGAGGTGACCGAGCACGTCGTCGGGCTTCCGGGCAAAGGTCTCCGCGACTTGGGTGGCGAAGGCGCTGCGGGACCGGAAGGCGTAGAGGTCCACGCGATCGGTGAAGGTTGCCTCGCCGAGCCTCACGTGTATGACGATCTTCCTGCCGTTCTTCTTCGGCGCGGAGTCGAGTTCATACGTCAAGCCGTCAACTTCTTGAACGAGGATTCCCTGTTCGCGGCTGGGCCGCGGGTTGCTGGTCATGTTGTCTCCCTTGCTACAAGGCGCTCAGCGACCGGCTTCCTTCTTGAGCGCAGCTTCCTTCTCGTCGCTCGACTCGTAGAGCCTGGTGCGGATGAGGTCGGCACGGGTGAAGCCGACGCCCGGGTGCTTCTTGCGGACGTGGGCCACCCACGACTCCAGGCGGGCGAGCAGGCCCACGGGGAGGCGCAGCGCGATCTGCTTCGTGTCTTCGAGCTTCTTCACGGTCTTCCTCCTGGTCCAAAAGGATTTGGTTGTGTTCCTCGTTTGGTGACAGTCGTAAGTGCCATCGGCTTCGAGTCGCGGCTAAGCGGCCGGAGCCGGGGATTCTGTTCCACGGCGCAGGGCTCGGCGCAAGGTGACGTGGTTCGTGCCGAGGCTCCGAGCGACCGAGCGGAGCGACTCGCCCCCTTCGATGCGCTGCCTCGCGCCAGCGAGGTCGATCGCTGCTCGCGGGCGCCCGAGCCGCTTGCCGCTCGCCTTGGCCTTCGCGACGCCCGCCCGCACCCTCTCGCGGATCATGCTCCGCTCGAACTCCGCCACGGCGCCGAGCACCTGGAAGGTGAGCTTGCCGGCGGGCGTCGTCGTGTCGATCGGCTGGGTGTAGGCGACGAGGTCCACTCCCAGGGCCTCGAAGTCGGCGACGAGGTTGACGAGGTGCCGCAGGGAACGGCCGAGCCTGTCGAGCGCCCACACGGCGATGCAGTCGATCTTCCGCTTGCGCGCATCCGAGATGAGGCGATCGAGCGCGGGGCGCCTGTCCTTCGCGCCCGAGACGCCCCTGTCCACGAACTCCCCTACCAGCGTCCAGCCTCGCCGCTCGACGTAGCTGCGCAGCTCTCTGAGCTGGTTCTCGGGGTCCTGGTCGAGCGTGCTGACTCTGGCGTAGATGGCAACCTGCTTCACGTGTCCCTCCGATGGGTGAATGATATCCGCTGGTATTCGGAAGAGAAGGGCCGGGATTCGCGACACTTCACAACCGATATCGCGACGATGGTTTGCGCGCGCGGAATTCGTCGGGATTCGCTTGACACGCGCGGCGGCGCGGGCCACCCGACACAGTTGAGGCCCGTTGCACCAATCAAT
>JACQDU010000483.1 GCA_016200955.1 bacterium | reverse complement strand
CTTCGCGGCCACGTCGTCGCCCGACTCCTCGCCGGGGATCTGCGGCACCGGGACCTGCTCCTGGCACGAGGAGCACTTGACCATCGTCCCCGCGAAGCGGCGGGGGACCTTCAAGCGGCTCGTGCACGAGGGGCACGGGAAGGCTATCGGCATCGGACGTAACTATATACGCGGGGATCGAGTCCTCGCTTCCCGGGTCCGGCCCGGGGTCCCCCGGCGAGAGTCGGGGGAGCGTCGCGACCGGGCCGGGCGTCTGCCACCGACTTGGACGAAGTCTAAGCTTGTGGCTTGTCGAACACCGCTCGCCCCCGTATCTTCCCGGGAGCGGGGGGAAGAATGCTCGCTTTCGTCTCGGACCCCATCGGCGCCCTGCTCGTCTCGCTCCTCGTCGTGGGAGCGGTCGTGTTCATCCTGGCTCCGTTCGTGGCGCTCCAGTTCGTGGTCTGGACGGTCCTCGGCTGGCTCTTCCCCTTCCCGAAGGACGAGCTGCTGCGGCTGCGCCCCTCGAGCGCGGCGTGCCCGTCTCGCTGTGCTTTCTGTCACGACGACTTCCAGGAAGCCGAGCCCTCGGTCGTGGCGTGCCCGCGCTGCGGGACGCAGCTCCACGAGGTCTGCTGGAAGGACGCCGGCCGCTGCCCCGTCCTGGGCTGCGCGGCCCGGAGCGCCCCCGGGCGCGAGAGAGGCGGCCGGGCGCTCCCCTGACGCTCAGCCCGGACGCTTGATCCGCGCCTGGCCCGAGCGGAGCGCGGCGAGCTTGATCATGTACTCGACCTCGTCCTCCGCGAGCGGCCCCTTCTCGAGGGCGCCGGCGAGCTCGGTCAGGTGCTTCTCGCTCTCGAGCGAGCAGAGGACGCCGTCCATGTCGGGCGGCGTGAGGGCGAAGCGGTAGCAGTCGGAGACGGCCGGCACCCAGTGGTCGGCGTCGAGCCCGAGGCGCGCCGCGAGGTCCGGCGTCACGTGCGCGAACGTGCTCTTGAAGTTGTAGAGGAGAGCGCGCCCGCTCCGCGCGAGCCGGGGAAAGAAGTCGGCCCGTGCCTTCGCGTGGCCGGGGTTGTACCGGATGAACGTGAGGTCCGTGAGCGACTGGTTGAGCGCGAGCACGGCGGCCGCGCGGTCGTGGAAGGTGCAGCCGATCGCCCGCGCTCCCAGGAAGCGCGAGCGGCGGTGCTGGCGATAGACCTCGAGGCGGGTCGGGAACTCGCCCGCGTAAGAGCCCCCGATCACGAGGAGGTCGAGCCTCCCCTCGAGCTCGGGGACCTCCTCGACGACCTCGTCGAACGGCGCCGTGCAGAACTCGGGCTGCGTCGGGTAAGAGACGGCCGCGACGACGACCTCGTCCCGGATCCCCTTGCGCCGGCGCAGGAGCCTGGCGAGGCTCCGGCGCATTCCCTCGTAGTGCGGCCAGTGCATGTCGGCCGAGACGAAGAAGAAGTTGATCCCGGCATCGAAGGCGGCCGCCGCGCAGTCCTCCCAGCGAGTCATGCCGAGGCAGAACGGGCTCACGAGGAGCCCGTCTCCGAGCTCGAGCCGGTCGGTGAGCCGCGGGAGCCGCGCCCTGGGAGTCGTCCTCTCTGTCATGTCGATGCGCTCCGCGGCCGGGCTCGCGCGGCCTGCGATTCGTAGAGGCGGTCGAGGAAGTAGTAGATCACGACCTCGTGCGCTCGCTGCGCGGAGCGCAGGAGCCGGTTCGCGTGCATGTGGACGAGAGAGTCGGCGAGCGCGTCGACCGGCCGCCCGAGGAGCCCCGCGCGCTCGCGCGCACGGAGGTCGGCGACGACCGGGCGCAGGCGCTCGCTCCTCTCCTGGAGCACGAGGAGCGCGGGAGCGAGCGGGCTCGTCTCGTCGCGCTCGCGGTCGAGGAGAGCATCGAGGCCGGCGCGCTCCTGCCGGAAGCGAGCTCCGAGCTGGCGCCAGAACGCGTCTCCCGCGCCGATCTCGGCGCCGAAGGCGGCGCGGACGCGCCGGATGACCGTGCGCTTCCGCGCGTGGTCGAGCCCGAGGTCGTCTTGGATCGCGTCGATCCCGCGGAGCGCGAGCCGCCAGCGCGCGTCGGCGCCCGCGTCTCCCTTGAGGCGCGCGACGATCGCGAGAGCGGCCTCGCTGTCGATCTGGAAGATCCGCTCGACCGCGAGGATCGCCTCGGGGCCGCCGTAGCGCTCGACTTCCCTCTCGTAGGTGTCGAGCTGGATGCGCGAGATCATCTTCTTCGCGACGAGCGGCGCGGCGAGCGCGTGGAGCGCGGGGAGGAGCTCTCCCGTGAGGCGCGAGGGCTCTCCCTCGAGCCGGACGCGGACGTGCCAGTCGGGATCGCCGTAGCGGATGAAGAACCATCGCTCCGCCGCTCCCGTCGAGAGCGCCCGGGCGACGAGGGGCGCGACGACCTCGCGGATCACGCGGTCGGCCGTGCTCGAGCCCGTGTAGAGCTTGGCGTAGAGCCAGCGGGAGCCCGGCGGGAACGAGCGCTCGATGGCGTCTCCGGGAGACGAGCTCGCGGCGACCGGTCTCTCGCTCTCGCGCGCGGGGAGCTTTTCTCCCGGGACTCTCACGAAAGGGACGACGAGCTCGTGCACGAATCGGCCTTCGGGTCCTTGCATGCAGAGCTCGTCCGCGCCCGTGTAGCTCTCGACGAGGCGAGCGCTCCTCCTCCCCTTCACGAGCTGGAAGAAGCTCTCGACCGAGAGCACGTTCTCGAAGTCGATCGGGAGCACGTTGTCCGAATCGGCGAGCGCCACGCGCCGTGGGAGACCGAGCGAGCGGCGGAGCGCCTGGACCGCCGCGAACGGCTCGCCCAAGGTCTTTGCGAGCTCCCGGAGCTTCTGCCCGGCGATCGTCCACGACGCGCGCGCGAGCACGGTCTTCCCGCACACGACCCGCGGCAGGAAGGCGGAGCCGTCGAAGGCGCCCCAGTCCCACTTGAGGCCGCCCGGCGAGCCCTGGTATCCGAGCGCGACGAGGAACCGGTGGAGCCCCTGGCTCGTCGGGTGCTGGACGTTGAGCGCCGTCGTGAGCCTCGGGACCACTTCTCTCCCGAGCCGCCTCGAGCGCAGGACGACGCGGTCTCCCTCGAGCGCGAGGAGGAGGTCCGCGATCGGGATCTGCTTCTCGAGAGGAGCCCGGGAGCGCCCGAGGAACGGGAGCTCGTGACCGCGGAGCACGGGCCGGAAGATGATGTTCCCGAGCCGCCCCTCGGGGAGGTGAACGATCTCGGCGAAGATCGCTCCCGGGCGGAGCTCCTCCTCCCGCCGGAGGTGCTCGCGCACGCCGCGCTCGAGCGCGGGGTCGACGTGGCAGAAGCGGCCGAGGAGGTTCGCTCCCGACGGGCCCGAGAGGCCCTCGAAGACGACCCGGAACTCGCCCCGCGCGACGGCCTCGCACGAGATCGCGACGAGGACGGCCATGACGGCGAAGGCGTCCGGGAGAGGAGACGGCTCCGGCGAGAGCGAGCGGATCTCCTCCTCGGTCACCGTGACCTCGCTCGCGCCGCTCCTCCACGCCGCCTCGAGCTTCGAGCGCTGGAGGCCGTGCTTCCTGAGGTCCGTCGGCCGCGTGAAGCTCGGGGCCTGCGGGAACGCGATCCCCTTGAGGAGAGGCGAGGCCTCGGCGCCCGGCGCGTTCGACCTCTCGAAGCCGATCCCCGCCTCCTCGTCGAGGGCGAGGACGAGCGGGACCTCGCGGTCCTCGTAGCGCTGCCGGAACGCCTCGCGGAAGGGGCGCAGGAGGTCGTTCTTCGTCTCGAACGACCGCGCGAGCTCGGCGGCGCGCGCGAGCTCCTCGATCACGCTCCGTCCGAGCGTGAGCCGGCCCGGCTTCGCCATGTCGGCCTGGAAGAGTCGCGAGAGGTCGACGGGAGCCGGGAGAGCCCGGAGCGACTCCGTGATCGCGCGGTAGCGGTCGGGCGAGCTCCCGAGCCCGAGGGCGTCGATCGATGCGAGCTCGCTCCTCGTGCGCTCGAGCACCGAGACGAGAGGCGCCGCGGGCGCGAGGGGCCGGAGCTGCTCCAGGACCGCGGCGAGCGGCTCCTCTCCCGTCACGGGAGGCTCGAGGTCGACTCTCAGGATCTGCTGATCGAGGAGAGCGCCCACGAACTCGTCCGTCTCCTCGAGCGTCACGTCGGGGACCTTCTCGCGGACCGCGGCGGCGATCTCGCCCCACGACGCGCCGTTCTCCGCGCGCGCGAGAGCGGCCTCGAGGTGAGGGCTCGGCTCGGCCGCGGCGAGCGTGTAGCTGCGCCCGTTCTCGCCGTCGTTCGAGACGACGTAGCGGATCCGGCCCGCGACGAGGTAGAGCCCGGAGCTCGGCCGGATCGCGAGGGCGCGGCGGAGCGCCGCGTCGCGCCCGAGGATCCCGGTCAGCGTCGAGAGGTAGTGCCCGTCGAGGCGAGTCGAGCGGCGGTAACGGGAGAGCGGGTCGAGCTCGAGGCGCGTCTCGTCACCGATCGCCCCGGTCGAGCAGGCCGAGAAGAGGCCGAACGGCGTCGCTCTCCCGCTCATGCGCGAGAAGTAGCGGACGAGCGTGTTCTCGACCTTCTTCCCGCGCTCGCTCGAGGGCGCCTCGAGCCAGGCCCCGAGGCTCTCGTCGGTGCTGGGAGACGCGAGGAAGATGCCCTCGCGGACGAAGGCGCGCTCGATCCACGCGCGGAGGGCCGCTCGGACCTTCGCTCGATCGCGCGCGAGAGCGGCGGCCAGATCCGGTTCCGCCGCGCGCGCCGCCTCGAGCCCCTCTCCCAGCTTCTCGAACTCCTCCGCCGGAAGGAGAGGAGTGCGGGCCACGAAGAAGCCCGACGCTTCGAACGAAGGCGCCGGAGGGCTCGTCATGCTCGCGGAGTATGTCACACTCGTCCCGGCCGCGCCTTTCGGGCGCCCCGCCGCGCGAGGAGAGCGTCCTTGGGAGCCTGGGTCCCGATCCTCGAGGGCTCCGAGCGGGAGAACGCGCGGGCCGTCGTCCTCGAGATCGCGCGAGCCCTCGAGGCGTTCCTCGAGCGGCCGATCGAGAGCCTCGACCCGGCCGAGCGCGGCTCGCTCTCCTCCGGGTATCCGGGGCTCGCGCTGTTCTTCGGTCACGCGGCTCGAGCGCTCGAGCGCGACGACTTCCGCGATCTCGCGCTCGCTTTCCTCAACGAGACGTTCGCTCACTGGCCGGAGACGGCGCCTCTCTACGGGGGAAGGACGGGCGTCGCGTGGGCGCTCGCTCACCTCTCGTGGCTCGACCCGCGAGTCGAGGAGCCGCTCCGATCGCTCGACGAGAACCTGGGAAAGCTCCTCGAGAAGCCGTGGCCCGGCCACTTCGACCTGATCGCCGGGCTCGCCGGGATCTCGGTCTACGCGCTCGAGCGCCTCCCGCGTGCGGGCGCGCGCGCGTGCCTCGCGCGAGCGCTCGAGCACCTGGCATCGAGCGCCCTCGAGAGCGAGGGCGCGCTCGCGTGGCCGACTCCCGCGCCGCTCTACGGGCCGGTCGAGCTCGAGGTCTGCCCGTCTCGTCGGGGTCTCGTGAACCTGGGCGTCGCTCACGGAGTCCCCGGAGTCCTGGCGGTCCTCTCGCTCGCGTGCGCTCGAGGAGTCATGAGAGAAAGGCTCTCTCCGCTCGTCGAGCGGGCCGTCTCCTACGTGCTCGGGCGAGAGCTCGAGGGGAGCCTCGGCTTCCCGCACTTCGTCGTGCCCGGGAGAAAGCCGAAGCAGCGCGGCCGCTCGGCCTGGTGCTACGGCGACCTCGGGAT
>JACQDU010000482.1 GCA_016200955.1 bacterium | reverse complement strand
TCTCGGTCATCATCTCGCAGCTCAGGAAGGAGCAGGACGAGTCGGTCGCCTCGATCCTCGCCTACAACATCCCGCGGGAGACGCGCTTCGCGGACGGCGCCGCGGCCGTCTTGCAGGAGCAGAAGAGCCAGAACGTGCGCCTCGTCGTGGGCGACGTGCTCGCGGACACTCCCGGCGACGACGTCACGAAGGCGCTCGCGAAGCTCGCCTCGACCGAGGCCGATCCGACGGTGAAGCGCCTGCTCGAGCTGGGCCTCGAGAGCCGGAAGCAACAGCCCGTCTCCGGTTTCTTCCTCACCTACGTCGCTCCCAAGTCGCAGGGAGAGACCGTCGGTCTCCGGGACGGCGACATCATCACGACCTACAACGGCGTCCGGATCCGGGCCTTCGAGGACCTCTGGAAGCTGAACATGAAGTACACGGACACGGTCCCGATCGTGATCTACCGCGCGGGAGCGACGCAGCAGCTCACCGTCACCGGCACGCTCCAGGCGCTCGGCGTGCTCGGGCGGATGGTGCACTCCGACTAGGCTCTGTCCCGAAACGCGCCGCGCGCGTTTCGACGGAGCCTGGGGGAAGAAAGCTCGCGCTTGTGGTCAGCGCGCCGCGCTCATGGTTTCATGAAGCAAGAAAGGCTTCCCTTGATTCTCCTCCGTGACGAGCTCGAGGAACGCGAGCGGCGCGAGCTCGCGCCCTACGCTTCGCGCTCGTCCGAGTCGCGCGGCCGGCGGCAGCCGGAGCCGGAGCACCCCTACCGCTCGGCCTTCCAGCGAGACCGCGAGCGCGTGATCCACTCGACCGCCTTCCGGCGGCTCCAGTACAAGACGCAGGTCTTCGTGAACAACGAGGGCGACTACTACCGGACGCGGCTCACGCACACGATCGAGGCGTCGCAGATCGCGCGGACGGTAGCGCGCGCGCTCCGGCTGAACGAGGACCTCGCGGAGACGATCGCGCTCGCCCACGACCTCGGGCACACGCCCTTCGGGCACGCCGGGCAGGACGCGCTCGCCGAGCTCATGCGGGAGCACGGCGGCTTCGAGCACAACATCCAGAGCCTGAGGATCGTGGACCTCCTCGAGAGGCGCTACGCGAAGTTCCGCGGCCTCAACCTGACGCACGAGGTCCGCGAGGGGATCTGGAAGCGGCGCTCGCCCGACGACGAGAGGGCCCAGGCGCTCGGCTTCGACAAGAAGCTCGCGCCGTCTCTCGAGGCGCAGATCGCGGATTGCGCGGACTCGCTCGCCTACGACCACCACGACGTCGACGACGCGCTCAAGTCGGGAGTGATCGGTGAGTCCGACCTCAAGGGAGTCGAGCTCTGGCAGATGGCGCTCGCGGCCGCCGACGAGAGGATCGCGGGAGCGGGCGCCGGCGCCGACTCCGACCCTCGCGTGAGGCGGCGCGAGGCGATCCGTTTCCTCATCGACCTCCAGGTGACGGACCTCGTCTCGACGACGCGCCGCCGCCTCGAGGAGGGCCGGATCGAGAGCCCGGACGACGTGAGGAAGGCCACGCGCCCTCTCGTGGGCCTCTCGCCCGAGGTCGACGCGAGGAAGCACGAGTTCCAGGAGTTCCTGTTCAAGAAGGTCTACCGCCACTACAGGATGATGCGCATGGCGGAGAAGGCGAAGCGGTTCCTCTCGGCCCTCTTCCTGGAATACGTCGCGCACCCCCAGGCCCTCCCCGAGGAGTACCAGGAGTGGGTGCACCGCGAGGGAGTCCACCGCGGCGTCTGCGACTACATCGCCGGCATGACCGACCGCTATGCTCAGCGGGAGTACGAGAAGCTCTTCCACCCCTTCGAGACGACCTGAGTGGACTACTTGCCCGAATCCAAGAGCCCGATCGAGGCGCGCGCCCGGCGCGACCGGGTGACGATCTACTCCCTGCGCGCGATCTTCTTCGCCTCGGCGGTCGGCCTCGGCCTCTACGTCGCCCGCGAGATCAAGCGAGATGACCTCCAGTTCGTCTGCATGCTCGGCGCGGGCGCGATCGCGGCGTTCGTCATCCTCGTGGACTGGCTCACCGCGGAGAGCCCGATCGGCATGGTCTCGGCCGTCGTCTTCGGGCTCATCATCGGCTTCATCGCCGCTCACCTCCTGATCGGCGTCGTCTCGCTCATGGGAGACTTCGAGGGCGCTCCGAGCGAGCCCGGGCCGAGGCTGCTCAAGGTCCTGAGGGTCTGCCTCACGCTCGTCTTCTGCTTCCTCGGAGTCACCTACATCCTCCGCACGAAGGACGACGTGAGGTTCATCGTTCCTTACGTCGAGTTCCAGAGGAAGGTGAAGGGGCCGAAGCCCCTCATCCTCGACACGTCGGCCCTCATCGACGGGCGCGTCGTGGACGTCGCGGCGAAGAACCTGTTCGACGCGCCGCTCGTGATCCCGCGGTTCGTCGTCGAGGAGCTCCAGCGCGTCGCCGACTCGGGCGACAAGACGAGGCGCGCGCGCGGGCGGCGCGGGCTCGAGCGCCTGAAGGCGCTCCAGGAGCTGACGAACGTCGACGTGGAGCTCAGCGAGACGAGCGTGCCCACGGCCACGGCCGTGGACCGGAAGCTCCTAGAGCTCACGCGCACGCGAGACGCGAAGCTCGTCACGCTCGACTTCAACCTCGTGAAGGTCTGCGACGTCGAGAAGGTCCCGGTGCTGAACCTGAACGAGCTCGCGCAGGCCTTGAGGCCGCCCGTCGTGCCGGGCGACCGGATCGTGCTCAAGGTCGTGCGTCCGGGCGAGTCGGCCACGCAGGGAGTCGGCTACTTCGAGGACGGGACCATGGTCGTCATCGACCGCGCTCGCGAGAGGATCGGCCAGGAAGTCGCCGCGATCGTGACCTCCTCGATCCAGACGAGCGCGGGGCGCATGGTCTTCGCCCGCCTCGAGGAAGCGCAGGACGCGGCGCGCGCCGCGCAGGAAGCTCCGGGGAACGGGGGAGCGCCGGTCTCGCCTCCCGCGTCCGCTCCCGCGAAGGAGCAGCAAGCGTGAGCCCCGAGACGACCTCGGGGCACGGCGCGAGCGGCGTGGTCGTCGCGGCTGGCATCGGCTCCCGCCTCGCGCAGGCGCTCGGAGCGGGAGCGCCGCGCAAGGCCGCGCTCGAGGTCGGAGGCCGCCCGCTCGCCGCGTGGAGCGTCGAGGCCCTCGCGCACACGCGCGGCGTGAGCGAGGTCGTCGTGGTGCTCCACCCGGACGACCTCGCGCGAGCGCTCTCCCCGGACGACCCTCTCGGGAACGCTCTCCGGGCCGCGGGAGCGACGCGGTTCGTCGCCGGCGGCGAGAGGCGCCAGGACTCGACGCTCAAGGGAGTGCTCGCGACGAGCCCCGAAGCCGAGATCGTCCTCGTCCACGACGCGGCGAGGCCTCTCGTCGACCCCGAGGACGCGGCGCGCACGCTCGAGCGCGCGCGCGAGGTCGGAGCGGCGCTCCTCGCGGTGCCGGCCGTGGACACGGTCAAGCGCGTCGACGCTCAAGGCCTCGTCCGGGAGACGCCCCCCCGCGCGGAGTGCTGGCTCGCGCAGACGCCGCAGGCCGCTCGGCGCGCTCTCCTGATCGAGGCGCTCGAGTCGGCCGAACGCGCCGGTGTCGAGGTCACCGACGAGGCGAGCGCGCTCGAGCGGCTCGGGCACAAGGTCGCGATCGTCCAGGGCTCCTACGACAACCTGAAGCTCACGACGGGAGACGACCTCGAGGTCGTCTCCCGTCTCCTCTCGGGAAAGAAGGGCGGAACGTTGGCGAACGCCGAGCCGTCGCGAGAGCCGCGCACGCGCGCCATGGAGCCGCTCGAGAACCAGGTCCCCGACCCTGCGGACCCGCTCGCCCAGACGCACTCCTTCGAGACGCGCCGTTTCCAGGAGGAGCGCGCCCGGGAAGACGCGCGGAGCGTCGCTTCCGTTCCTTACAGGGTCGGCCACGGGAGCGACATCCACCGCCTCGTCCCGGGGAGAAAGCTGCTCCTGGGTGGCGTCTCGATCCCGCACGAGCGCGGGCTCGAGGGCCACTCGGACGGCGACGCTCTCCTTCACGCGGTGACGGACGCCGTCCTCGGAGCGGCCGGGCTCGGAGACATAGGAGAGATGTATTCCGATCGCGACGCTCGCTGGCAGGGAGCGGACTCGACGCAGCTCCTCCTGGGAGCGCTCGCGCGCGTGCGCGCCGCGGGGCTCGACGTCGTCTCGGTGGACTGCACGATCCACGCGGAGGCGCCCCGGATCTCGCCCCACCGCGCCGCGATCCGCTCGTCGCTGGCACGCGCGCTCTCGGTGCCGGAGGGGCGCGTGAACGTCAAGGCGAAGACCAAGGAGGGCCTCGGCGCGATCGGGCGAGGAGAGGCGATCGCCGCCGACGCGGTCGTTCTCCTCGTGGAGGCGCGTCGTCCGCGGTAGTCCCCTTTCTTCTCCCATCGAGAAAAGCCGGGTAAGTTGACCGAGCTTTCCACGTAAGGGTGAGCATGGTGCTCGAGCTCTACAACACGCTCACGCGCGACACGACGAAGGTCGAGCCCGAGGCTCCCGGGGGAGAGATCCGGCTCTACACCTGCGGCCCCACGGTCTACAACCGCGTCCACATCGGGAACCTGAGGGCTTTCCTCTTCTACGACGTGCTCCGCCGGACGCTCGAGTGGAAGGGCTTCCGCGTGAAGCACGTCATGAACGTGACCGACGTGGACGACAAGACGATCCGGGGAGCTCACACCGCCGGCGAGAAGCTGCGCGACTTCACCGACCGTTACCTGAAGCTGTTCCTTGCGGACCTGGACGCGCTCGGGATCCGGCGCCCGACGGTCATGCCGCGCGCGACCGATCCCGAGGCGCTCGCCGCGCAGGTCAAGCTCGTCGAGCGGCTCATCGAGAAGGGCTTCGCCTACAAGGCGCCCGACGGCTCCGTCTACTTCAAGATCGAAGCGTTCCCCGAGTACGGGAAGCTCGCTCACCTCGACAAGGCCGGCCTCAAGGCCGGCGGCGGCGGGCGCGTCGAGGACGACGAGTACGAGAAGGAGAGCTGGGCCGACTTCGCTCTCTGGAAGGCGTGGACCGAGAAGGACGGAGACGTCTCCTGGGAGACGAGCCTCGGGAGAGGCCGTCCCGGCTGGCATCTCGAATGCTCCGCTCTCGCCATGAGCCACCTGGGCGAGACGATCGACATCCACGCGGGCGGCGTCGACCTCGTCTTCCCTCACCACGAGAACGAGATCGCCCAGAGCGAGGCGGCCACGGGCAAGCCCTTCGCCCGCGTCTGGGCGCACAACGAGCACCTGCTCATCGCGGGCGCGAAGATGTCGAAGTCGAAGCACAACTTCTACACGCTCGACGACCTCGCGGCGCTCGCTCGCGCCACGCCGCGGGAGGTGAGGTACGCGCTCCTCTCGGTGAATTACAGGAAGCAGCTCAACTTCCAGGTCACGTACGACTCCGAGGGGAAGCCCATGCGCTTCGACTCGATCCTCGACGCCCGGAGAGCGCTCGAGCGGCTCGACAACTTCCGGCGGTCGCTCCGAGACGGATGCATGAAGAAAGGATCGGGGCTGCCGGTTCCGGTGACCGAGCGACAGGAGGCTCTCCTTGCGAACACCCGCAAGGCCTTCGAGAGGAGGCTCGACGACGACCTGAACGTCTCGGGCGCGCTCGGGGAACTCTTCTTGTTCGTGAACGACGTCAACAAAGAAGCCTACGGCGCGGAATTCGGGAGCCGAGCCGAGAAGCTCCTCCGGGATCTCGACTCCGTGCTCGGGATCTTCGTCGATCACGAGGTCGGGGGGAAGGGCAAGCTCCGGCCCGATGAGGAAGCGCTCTTGAAGGAGCGTGCCGAGGTGCGGCGCGAGGCTCAGGCGGCGAAGGCACGCGGGGACAAGGCGGCCATGAAGGCAGCTTTCCTGAGGTCGGACGAGCTGCGCGAGAAGCTCAAGACGCTAGGATTCGAGCTCGAGGACCGGCCGGACGGGACGACAGGTTGGAAGCGCGCGAGGGCATAGGTAGACTGGCCTCACTTGCTGTCGTAGCTCAACTGGTAGAGCCCAGGTTTTGTAAACCTGGGGCTGTGGGTTCGAGTCCCACCGACAGCTTCGAGACCGCGGAACGTTGACAGCCGGGCGCCTCCGAGCGTCTTCCGTGCCGGAGGATCTTTTCCGCTTGAAGCCTCACGCGACCATGGTATACGTGACGCCTCCCGTGTCCGCGGTGCGGCACCGCTGTTTCCCTTGGCATCGAAGTTTTCCTTCGAGTCAAGCACGCGGGTTGCCTCCGCGGGCGCGGTAAGGCACTGTCCGCCAAGGGCGGGACGGAGTGAGGATTCGGGCCGGGGCAGGTACCGAAGTGGCCAAACGGGCCAGACTGTAAATCTGGTGGCGCCAGCCTTCGTAGGTTCGAATCCTACCCTGCCCAAAGTGAGCGCCACCCGATCGCGTCGCAACGAGCGGGCGCGAGAGAGAAACGGAGAAGACCAACGCGCGGGCGTAGCTCAATGGTAGAGCGGTAGCCTTCCAAGCTACTTACGAGGGTTCGATTCCCTTCGCCCGCTCTCACGGTGAATGCTCACGGAAAGAATCACGGGCTGCTGTAGCTCAGCTGGTAGAGCACCTCCTTGGTAAGGAGGAGGTCATGGGTTCGAGTCCCATCAGCAGCTCCAGAACTGGTAGACCGAGATCGAGACCTAAGGAGCCCCTCAGTCATGGCCAAAGCGAAGTTCGAGCGCACCAAGCCCCACTGCAACGTCGGCACGATCGGTCACATCGACCACGGCAAGACGACGCTGACCGCGGCGATCTCGGCCATCCTCGCCAAGAAGAGCGGCGGCAAGATCACGGCGAAGTCGTATCACGACATCGCCAAGGGCGGCACGGTCCGCGACGAGACCAAGACCGTCACGATCTCGGTCGCCCACGTCGAGTACGAGACCGAGAAGCGGCACTACGCGCACGTGGACTGCCCCGGGCACGCCGACTTCATCAAGAACATGATCACCGGCGCCGCCCAGATGGACGGCGCGATCCTCGTGGTCTCCGCGCTCGACGGCCCCATGCCCCAGACGCGCGAGCACGTCCTCCTCGCGAAGCAGGTGAACGTCCCGAAGATCGTCGTCGCCCTGAACAAGGTCGACGCGGTCGATGACGAGGAGCTGATCGACCTCGTCGAGCTCGAGTGCCGCGAGCTGCTCAAGCAGTACGAGTTCCCCGGCGACGAGATCCCCGTCGTCCGCGTCTCCGCCCTCAAGGCCATGCAAGGCGACGCCAAGGGCGAAGAAATGATCATGAACCTCATGAAGGCGGTCGACGACTACATCCCGACGCCGCCTCGCGAGGAAGACAAGCCCTTCATCATGCCGGTCGAGGACGTGTTCTCGATCGAAGGCCGCGGAACCGTCGCGACGGGCCGTATCGAGAAGGGCCAGGTCAAGGTCGGCGACGAGCTCGAGCTCCTGGGCCTCACGGAAGAGGTCAAGAAGACCGTCTGCACGGGCGTCGAGATGTTCCAGAAGACGCTCGACGTGGGCAAGTGCGGCGACAACGTCGGCGTCCACCTCCGTGGTCTCAAGCGCGAGGAGATCGAGCGCGGCCAGGTGCTCGCGAAGCCCGGCTCGATCAAGCCCCACAAGAAGTTCGAGGCGCAGATCTACGTCCTCAAGAAGGAGGAAGGCGGCCGCCACACGCCGTTCTTCAACGGCTACCGGCCGCAGTTCTACTTCCGCACGACGGACGTGACCGGCAACTGCAAGCTCCTCGGAGGAGCGGAGATGGTCATGCCGGGCGACCACGTGAAGATCGAGGTCGAGCTCATCACGCCGATCGCCATGCAGGAGCAGCTCAGGTTCGCGATCCGCGAAGGCGGCCGCACGGTCGGCGCCGGAACGGTGTCCAAGATCATCGAGTAACGGGAGAAAGCCGGCACGGGTCAAGCCCGCGCCGGGGTCTCGCGGGAGCTAAGCGGTCATGGCCAAGAAAAAAGCGGGCGCCCGGGGATACATCTCCCTCGAGTGCGGGACGTGCGACGAGCGCAACTACCGCACGTCCAAGAAGCTCGCGGGCGGCGTGCCCAAGCTCGAGCTCAAGAAATGGTGCAAGCGGTGCCGCGCTCACACGCTCCACAAGGAGCGACGGAAGTAGGTGCGGGATCGGCTTTCGGGGCGCGGAACGGACGAAAGCACCCGGGACCCTGCGAGACGTCCTAGGGGTGTAGCTCCAACGGTTAGAGCGACGGATTCCAAATCCGTAGGTTCTGGGTTCGAATCCCAGCGCCCCTGAGCTGCGAGAGAGACATGGCCAACGAGACGACGACCAATCCGAACCCGAGCGCGGGCCCGAGCCCGACGGACCTCCAGGAGCGGCGGCTCTTCAACTTCTACCGCCCCGAGGAAGGACACCGATCGCGAGCTCTCCTCGGGTTGTCGCTCGGGACGCTCCTCCTGTTCGGGGCCTACTCGTTCTACGAGTGGCTCCCGATCGACTGGAGGACGCCGCTCCCGAAGGTCGGGCTCCTCCTCGGGGAGGAGTTCGCGATCTCGGGGGCGCTCGTCTCGAGCGTCATCCTGGGGCTCGCCTTCCTGGCCGGGATCTACTGGCTGGTCAACTACCCGAAGTTCGTCGACTTCCTGATCGAGACCGAGAACGAGATGAAGAAGGTCTCGTGGGCGTCGCGCAAGCAGGTCATGACGGAGTCGCTCGTGGTGATCGTGACCGTGATCATCCTCATGATCTACATCTTCCTCGTCGACCAGTTGCTCATCTTCGTCAAGCTGTATCCCGACTGGGACAGGTTCTGGGACAAGATGGGACTGGGTTAGGGGGCGGGGGCGACGAGAGTCGCCCCACGCAGCGTAAACCAAGGCATTCGCCTTCGCGGATGTCGCTGCATTGGGTGAAATCGAAGTGGCCGAACGCAACCAAGGTCATAACTTAATGGCAAAGAACTGGTACATTCTCCGGGTCGGGACGAACCGCGAGGAGAAGGTGCGCCGGAACCTCTGGGCGCGCGCCCAGACGAACGACCTCACGGACAAGGTCTCGAAGATCATCGTGGTCACCGAGAAGGTGACCGAGATCAAGGCCGGCCAGCGCCGGACGGTCGAGCGCAAGGTCTACCCCGGCTACGTCATGGCCGAGATCGAGACCAACGAGGACGGGACGATCCCTCCCGAGGTCTGGCACCTGATCCGCGAGACCCCCGGCCAGATCAAGTTCGTGGGCACGCTCGACTCGCCCGACAAGCCGCAGCCCATGGCTCCCGAGGAAGTCTCGAAGATGATGCTCCAGGTGGAGCGCGTCACGCAGGAGGAGCCCGGCCTCACGGTCGACTTCGAGAAGGGCGAGCACGTCCGCGTGAAGGAAGGCT
>JACQDU010000488.1 GCA_016200955.1 bacterium | reverse complement strand
GGCGGCCAGGAAGATCCGTGCCGACGCGCGCCTGCAGAAGGGCGACCTCGCGGGGGCTCTCGCAGACGTGACGAAGGCGACCGAGCTCGATCCTCGCCTGGCCAGGATGTGGTCCGACCGCGGCGCCCTCCGGGACAGGCTCGGCGACCACGAGGGCGCGATCGCCGACCTCGGGAGAGCGCTCGCGCTGGACCCGGCCAACGTCTACCTCCTGGTCAATCGCGGAGCCGCGAGGCAGAGGAACGGCGACCTCGAGGGCGCGAACGCCGACCTGACGAAGGCGGTCGAGCTCTCTCCCGGGAACAGCACCGCCTGGTCCAACCTCGGGGCAGTCCGGCTCCAGCGACGCGAGGTCGACGGCGCCATCGCGGCCCTCACGAAGGCCGTCGAGATCGACCCGACGAGCGTGTCCGCCTGGATCAACCGCGGCAGTGCGCGCGAGAACAAGGGCGACCACGCCGGCGCGATCGAGGACGAGACGCGGGCGCTCGAGAAGGCCCCCCGGAACATCGTCGCGCTCCGGAATCGCGCTGCGGCGCGGCTGGGCCTGGAGGAGGTCGACGCGGCGATCGCGGACCTGACGCTCGCGCTCGAGGTGGACCCGCGATGCGCGTCCGCGCTCCGGGAGCGTGCGCTCGCACGGGTGAAGAAGGGAGACCGCGACGGTGCGATCGACGACTGCCGGGAGTTCCTCGCGATCGCGCCCGACGACCCGGCCGCCCCCTCCATCCGCGCCGAGCTCGAGAGGCTCCGCGCTCCCTGAGAGGTGACTCGGAGGGGCCGCGACTCAGGCTCCGGTCTTCTCCCGGAGCTGCTTCTCGAGAGCGTCGATCTTGTGCTTGAGCGCGTCCTCGCGCTCGAGCTGGTCGACGGAGATGTGGTCGATCTCGGCGCGGACCTCCTCGCACTGGCGCTTCCAGTCGTCGCGCTCGGCGCGGGCCTGGGCGAGGTCGGTCTTGAGGGCGTCGAGCTCGGGGCCGCCGCTCATGCGGCCGGTCGTCCGGCGAGCGGCGTCGAGGTCTCGCTCGAGCTTCGCGGCGCGGGCCTCGACGTCGATCGCGCTCTTCCTCGCGCTCTCGAGGTCGCGCTCGAGCTTCTCGATCTTCGCGGACGGGTCGCCCTTCTTCTCGGGCTTCTCGCTCGCCAAGGAGGCGAGCTTCGCCGAGGCCTCCGCGAGGTCGCGCTCGAGCTTCTCGATCTTCGCGGAACGGTCGTCCTTCTTCTCCGGCTTCTCGGTCGCCTGAGAAGCGAGCCTGGAGCGGGCCTCGGCGAGCTCGCGCTCGAGCGCCTCGATCCGCGCGCTCTCGTCGCTCTTCTCGTCGGCGGCGGGCGGCGCGGCGAGCCTCGTCTCGAGGTCCTTGATCTTCGCCTCGGCGGCCTCGAGCTGGCTCGCGCGCGTCTCGGCGGCGACGGCGCGAGCCGAAGCCGCAGCGGCGCGGGCGGCCGCGTCGACCGCGGCGCTCCGCGAGGCATCGAGCTCCTTCTCGAGCTGCGGGACGCGCTCGTCGCGCGCGGAGCTCGTCGAGGGGCCGGCGACGGCGAGCTTCGCCTCGAGCTCGCGCGCCCGCTTCTCCGCCGCCTCGAGGCGCTCCTCGACCTCGAGCTTCTGCCGGTCGACGTGGAGGCGCATCGTCTCGAACGCCGCCTCGGGAGAGGAGTCGTTCTTCGCGCCCTCGACCGCGGCGATGCGGATGACGGCCGCCCTCTCCTCGCGAGAGAGGTCCAGGAAGCGCTCGAGGACCTCCTTCATGCGAGCGAGGTCGTCGCGCTCCTGCTCGACCTGCGCGATGCGCGACTGGAGCGCGGTCGCCTCCGCCGCCGCCTCCTGGACGACGGAGATCGAGGGCTTCGTCGCCGGCTCGCCGTCCTTCGCGGGAGCGACCTGGCCCGCCGCCAGGAGCCGGATCTTCGTCCGGCCGAGGACGATCACGTCGTCTTCCCCGATCGGCTGGCGAGTGACCTTCTGCCCGTTGACCCACGTCCCGTTCGAGGAGCCGAGGTCGATGATGACGAGCTTCCCGTCCTCGGAGACGATCTTCGCGTGGTTCCACGAGATCCAGGGGTCGCTGATGCAGAGCTTCGCCGTCTTCCTGTTCCCGATGTCGATGCCGCTGTCGGGAAAGTCGACGACGTCGCCCTCACGCTTCCCGCTGAGGATCTCGATTCTCGGCATTTCCCCTGCTCCCGCGGAGCGTCCGCACTCTACGAAAAGCTCTCCGGGAGAGCAAAGCCCTCGGCTCAGGCTTGACGCCGCGTGACCGGCGCCCGTACAAGGGGCCCCTCGGAGTCGGGCTTGGTCTCTTACTGGAGCATGGTCGATGCTTTGAGGAAGCGGCTCCGCCGCCGCTTCGTCGATCCCATGGTCGAGGAGCGCCTCTCGCGCGTGCCGGCGCGCCTGAACGCCTTCGGCTACGACCCGTGGGGCTTCTCGCCGCGCGACGCGGCCGCCTTCTACTCGATCGGAGCGTGGCTCTACCGCCACTGGTTCCGGGTCGAGGCCCACGGCCTCGAGAAGATCCCGGACGGGCGCGTCCTCCTCATCGGGAACCACGGCGGGCAGGTCGCGTGGGACGGGTTCCTCCTCACGCTCGCGTGCCTCCTCGACAAGGAGCCTCCGCGCCTTGCGCGCGGGATGGGCGAGAGGTTCATCACGAACACGCCCTTCCTCTCGGCGCTCGTCGCCCGGCTCGGGCACGTCCTGGGAGACCCGGAGAACTGCCGCCGCCTCCTCGAGGCGGGCGAGGCGATCATGGTCTTCCCCGAAGGCGTCCGCGGGATCTCGAAGACGATCTGGGAGAGATACAAGCTCCGCGAGTTCGGGAGCGGCTTCGTCCGTCTCGCGGTCGCGACGGGGACTCCCGTCGTCCCGATCGGGATCGTGGGAGCCGAGGAAGCCATGCCCGGGATCTGGGACGCTCGCCCGATCGCGAAGCCGCTCGGCCTCCCGTCTCTCCCGATCACGCCGTTCTTCCCCTGGCTCGGCCCGCTCGGAGCGCTCCCTCTCCCGACGAAGGTCTCGATCTACGTGGACGACCCGGTCGTCCTCGCGGGAGAGCCGGAGGAGCCGGAAGACGAGGCGCGCCACAAGGCCGAGCTCATCCGCGCGAAGGTCCAGGGCCTCGTCCGGCTCGGCCTCGAGCAGCGCACCGGGATCTTCACGTGAGCGACCCTCGTCCCGAGGCCGACGAGTCCGCTCGCCACCGCGCCGAGTCGCACGACCGGCTCGAGGCGATCCACGGCTGGGAGCCCGCCTCGGCTCCGGCGCGCAAGGTCCTCGTCGCGGGAGCGGCGGGCGGCTTCGGCTCCTTCGTCACGCGAGCTCTCCCCGAGCGGTTCCTAGTCCTGGGAGTCGACCAGGTCGAGCGCTCGGGCGGCGGAGCGGGCTCGCGCGGCAAGCTCTACGTCACTCCCTACGACAAGCGGACCTGCGAGGACGTCTTCAAGCTCGAGAAGCCCGACGCTCTCGTGCACGTCGCCTTCCGCGACGACCCGCGAGCGAGCACGCACGAGCGCTACCGGACGAACGTGATCGGGACGATGCGCCTCCTCGAGCACGCGGCGAAGTGTGCAGGCCTGGCTCTACCGCCGGCCCGAGACGACGACGGTGCTCCTGCGGCCCGCTCACATAGTCGGCGCTCACGTGAGCTCGCCGTTCGTCGAGTACGTGAACGCCTCTCCCGTGCCCACGCTCCTCGGGTTCGACCCGATGCTCGACCTCGTCCACGAAGATGACGTCGTGAACGCGATCGTCCTCGCGCTCGAGGCGCGGCAGTCGGGGATCTACAACCTCCCGGGCCCGGGAGCCGTCCCTCTCTCGACCGTCCTGCGAGCGCTCGAGCGCACTCCGCTCCCGATCCCGCACGTGCTCGCTCCCGGCGCCGCGTGGCTCCTCAACAAGGCCGGGATCTTCCCCTTCGACTCGGCCCACGTCGACTTCCTGAGATACCCGCTCGTCCTCTCGGGCGAGCGCGCGAAGGACGAGCTCGGCTACCTGCCCAGGGTCTCCCTGGAAGAGACCGTGCGCGCCGCGAAGCGCGGGGCTACTCGAACGCCTGCCTGATCGCGGCGCGCATGTTCGGGATGTCCGGGTCCTTCGGGTCCTGGCGCTCGATCTCCCGGAGGTCGAGTCGAGCTCCCGCCTCGTCTCCCCTGTTGACGCGGACGAGGAGGCGCCCCTTGAGCGCGAACGTGTACTTCGGGTCCAGCTCGAGAGCGCGGTTCAGGTCCGTCTCGGCTCCCGGGAGGTCGCCCGCCTCGAACCTCGTGTTCCCGCGCTGGGCCCAGAAGCTCGCGGAACGCGCGTCGAGCTCGATCGCGCGGTCGAAGTCGGCCACCGCTTCGTCGAGCGCGCCCGAATAGTGCCGCGCGCGGCCCCGGTTGTACCAGGCCCGCGCGAGCCTGGGCTGGAGCTCGATCGCGCGGGTGAAGTCCGAGATCGCCTCCTCCTGCTTCCCGAGGTCGAAGGCGGCCGAGCCCCTGTTCACCCAGCCGGGAGCCATGCCCGGATCGAGCTCGATCGCGCGGGTCGCGTCCGCGAGGGCGCCCACGTGATCGCCCCTCTGGTTCCGGGCCGCGCTCCGGTTGCCCCAGGCCGGCGCGAGCTTGGGATCGAGCTCGATCGCGCGGGTCGCGTCCGCGAGCGCAGAGTCGTAGCGACTCCTGTCGAGGTCGATGCTCGCACGGACGCTCCAGATCCGCGCGCGGCCCGGGTCGAGAGCGATCGCCCGGGACGCGAGGTCGAGCGCCTCGTCGAGCCTGCCGGCTCTCTGTGAGACCACGGCGCTCTCGGCGAGCCGCTGGGCGAGCGCGCGGTCGGCGTCGGAGACCGGCGCGCCGTCCGCCGATGCCGGAGCCGGCACGGGGCGCGGCGAGGCGTCCTTGCTCTCTTGCATGAAAGCAAGACCCGCGGCGAGCGCGCCCGCCCCGAGCCCGAGCGCTCCCGCGACGAGGGCCGCGCGCCGGCGCGCGGGCCGCAGGTCTCCTCCGGCGAGCGCGAGCGCGAGCTCCGAGCCGTCCTCGTAGCGCTCGCGCGGGTTCCACGCGAGGGCCCGGGCGACGACGCGGGAGAGCCACTCCGGCGTCTCCGCGCGCAGGCGGGCGAGCGGCTCGTAGCTCGAGCTCCGGATGTGCGTGACGAAGCTCATGAGCCCGGCCCCCGAGAATGCGGGCCGCCCGGCGAGGCACTCGTAGAGGATCGCGCCCAGGGAGAAGACGTCGCTCGCGGGAGTCGCCTTCGCCGCGTCGTTGAGCTGCTCGGGAGCCATGTACCCGAGCGTGCCGGCGATCAGCCCCTCTCCCGTGAGCGCGGCGCTCCGGCTGGCGCCGGGGACGTCGTGGCGGAAGTGCTTCGCGAGGCCGAGGTCGGCGACGAACGGGCGCTCCTCCTCATCGTAGAGGACGTTCTCGGGCTTCAGGTCGCGGTGGACGATCCCGCGCGCGTGAGCCTTCCCGAGAGCGGAGGCGAGCGAGCGCGCGAGCGCGAGCGTCCCGTTCACGGGGATCGGCCCGCGCCGGAGGCGGTCGCGGAGCGTCCCTCCCGCGAGGAACGGCATGACGAGGTAAGGACCCTGAGCCGAGACGCCCGCATCGAGGAGCGGCACGAACCCCTCCGCTGCGCCGAGCGTGTCGAGGAGGCGCCGCTCGCGCTCGAAGCGAGCCACCTCGGTGGCGGTCGGGGCGAACGCGAGGACCTTCACGGCCAGGTCTCGCCCGTCGGGCGAGCGCGCGCGGTAGACGGTCCCCATGCCGCCGCGTCCGATCTCCTCCTGGACCTCGTAGGGCCCGAGCTTCATGGCCTCACTGTGGCACGTCGGGCGCCGCGCCGCTCCCTGCCCTTGCTCTTGCCCTGCCCTTGCCCTTGCCCGACGTCCCTGGGCAATGGGAAGGGCAGGGGAACGTCTTCGGGCGGCTTCTTTCGTAGAATCTCGGCCGAGGAGACCGGTGGAGCCGATCGCGACCAGGCTCGACACGAGCTCGCCCGAGTTCAAGGAGAACGACCGGGCGATGCGCGCTCTCGTGGCCGAGCTCCGGACGAAGCTCGAGCAGGTCTCGGAGGGCGGCGGCCCGGAGGCGCGGAAGAAGCACGAGGCGCGCGGGAAGGTCTTCGTCCGCGAGCGCGTCCGCCGCCTCCTCGACGAGGGAGCGCCCTTCCTCGAATTCTCGCCGCTCGCCGCTCACGGCCTCTACGACGGCGACGCTCCCTCGGCCGGGATCGTGACCGGGATCGGCCCCGTGCGCGGCCGCGAGTGCGTGATCGTCGCGAACGACGCGACCGTGAAGGGCGGGACCTACTACCCGCTCACGGTGAAGAAGCATCTCCGAGCGCAGGAGATCGCGCGCGAGAACCGTCTCCCGTGCATCTACCTCGTGGACTCCGGCGGAGCCTTCCTTCCGCTGCAAGCCGATGTCTTTCCCGACCGCGACCACTTCGGCCGGATCTTCTACAACGAGGCGGTCATGTCGTCCGAGGGGATCCCGCAGATCGCGGTGGTCCTCGGCTCGTGCACCGCGGGCGGCGCTTACGTCCCGGCCATGGCGGACGAGGCGATCATCGTCAAGAACCAGGGCACGATCTTCCTCGGCGGGCCTCCTCTCGTGAAGGCGGCGACGGGAGAGGACGTGACGGCCGAGGAGCTCGGCGGCGCCGCCGTCCACTGCAAGATCTCGGGCGTCACCGACCACATGGCCGACGACGACGCTCACGCGCTCGAGCTCGCGCGCGACGTGGTCTCCACGCTCGCTCCCACGAAGAACGTGCCCTGGGAGGTCGCGCCGGTCGAGGAGCCTCTCTACCCCGCGGAGGAGATCTACGGCGCGATCCCGACGAGCACGCGCAAGCCCTACGACGTGCGCGAGGTCATGGCGCGGATCGTGGATGGCTCGCGCTTCCACGAGTTCAAGGCGCTCTACGCGACGACCGTCGTGACCGGGTTCGCGCGGATCTGGGGCTACCCCGTCGGGATCATCGCGAACAACGGCGTCCTGTTCAGCGACTCGGCGCTCAAGGCGACTCACTTCATCGAGCTCTGCGCCGCGCGCAGGACGCCGCTCGTCTTCCTGCAGAACATCACGGGCTACATGGTGGGAAAGAAGTACGAGCACGGCGGGATCGCGAAGGACGGCGCGAAGATGGTCCACGCCGTCGCGACCGCGCGAGTGCCGAAGCTCACGGTGATCGTGGGAGGGAGCTACGGCGCCGGCAACTACGGCATGTGCGGCCGCGCTTACCAGCCGCGCCAGCTCTGGATGTGGCCGAACGCGCGGATCTCCGTCATGGGAGGAGAGCAGGCCGCGCTCGTCCTGCTCCAGGTGAAGCAGGACCAGCTCAAGGCCGCGGGCAAGCCGCTCCTCGACGCGAAGCAGGCGGAGGACTTCATGCGCCCGACGCTCGAGAAGTACGAGGCCGAGGGGAACGCGTTCTTCTCGAGCGCGCGCCTCTGGGACGACGGCGTCATCGACCCCAAGGACACGCGCCGCGTCCTCGCGCTCGGGATCTCGGCGGCGCTCAACGCGCCCATTCCCGAGCCGCGGTTCGGCGTCTTCAGGATGTGAGAACGCAAAGGCGTGAAGGCGCAAAGGCGCGGAGAAAACCAAACGAATGAAGGGGGCAAGCGATCTTCGACGAGGGGTCCCTTGGCGTCTTTGCGCCTTTGGGTCTTCGCGTTAACGACACGGAGGCTCGAGTGCCGAAAGTCAGCGTGAGCGTCTCTGGGGGGATCGCCGAGGTCTGGATCGACCGCCCGGACGTCCACAACGCGTTCGACGAGGAAGTCATCCGCGGCCTCTCCTCGGCCTTCGAGCAGGCCGAGAAGGACGCGAGCGTTCGCGTGCTCGTGCTCGGAGGGAGAGGGAAGAGCTTCAGCGCGGGAGCCGACCTCGAGTGGATGAAGCGCGCGGCGACCTTCGACGAAGGGAGGAACCAGGAGGACGCTCGCGGCCTCGCGCGCATGCTGCGCTCGCTCGCGCGCTCGAGGCTGCCGACGATCGCTCGCGTGCACGGAGCGGCGCTCGGGGGAGGGTGCGGGCTCGTCGCGGCGTGCGACTTCGCGATCGCGAAGAAGACGGCGAGCTTCGGCTTCTCCGAGGTCAAGCTCGGCCTGATCCCGGCCGTGATCTCGCCCCACGTGGTCGCGAAGGTCGGCCCCGCGAGGGCGCGGGAGCTGTTCTTGCTGGGAGAGCGCTTCGACGCCGAGCGAGCACTCGCGTGCGGGCTCGTCTCGCGGGTCGTCGAGGACGACCTTGCGCTCGATGCCGCCGTCAAGGAGACGTGCGCTCAGCTCGCGACGAGCAGCCCCGACGCGATCCGCGCGGCGAAGGACCTCGTGCGCTTCGTCTCGAGCTCTCCCGACGAGGAGCGGACCGACGACGAGACGAGCAAGAGGATCGCGCGCGCGCGCTCCTCTCCCGACGGGAAGGAAGGCATCTCTGCTTTCCTCGAGAAGCGAAGGCCCTCTTGGCACCCCGAGGCGTCCAAGAAGTGACCCGAGCCAGGCCGATACGGCGCGTCCTCGTCGCGAACCGGAGCGAGATCGCC
>JACQDU010000487.1 GCA_016200955.1 bacterium | reverse complement strand
GAAGGGGGCGGTGGTGAGTGAGCCGCTGGAGTATCTGTCAGGTAGCGGGAAACGGCTGGACGCGGGTCGTCCAGATCGCCGTGTGAGCGTCTCTGGGTGATCGCGCTTACATGAGAGCCCGGAGTCGCCCAAAGACCGGCTCGGCGCGAGCGCACAGCCGGCGGCGTCGCATCCCCAGCCCCCCCAGGCGCACGATCGAGCGTGCCTTCGCGAGTGCGCGACCACAGCAATGAAATTTTCTCTTAGCACAGGACCATCGCCGGAAGTCCTGCGGGCGATGGGTCACTCCATGCAAAGGTGACCATCGCCCATGCGTGTGCGCCCGCTTCCGTGGCGTGAGGTCGCCGCGCGATGGTACAAGAACGATGGTTGATGTGGTTGTTCGAGGAAGGATGCACCCATGGAAATCAAGAGGCTCAAGGGGCTCCGCCTCCACGTGCTTGTCACGCCGTTCGAGGACGGATACGTCGCCCACTGCCTCGACCCGGATCTGGCGGTTCAGGCAAAGACGGTGCGCGGCCTTCTGACAGGCCTCATGCTCTCACTGGTGGGGAACGTCGTGCTCGCGTGGAAGAAGGGCGTAGAGCCGCTCTCGAATCTCGGTAAGGCGCCGGTCGAGTACTGGGAGGCATTCGAGAAGGCGACGATCATTCACAAGCAGCCTCTTCGGCTCAGCATGGTCGCGCTCGAGAAGCTCGACGCGGAATGGAGAAAGGCTGTGCCGGACGATGTCGACGCGACGCTCGCGTTGACCTGAGAGACGCCTGATTGGCGGGATACCCGCAGCAAGAGCACTTCACGTACGAGAGGTTCTTCGCCAGGCTCGAGGAACTCGGCGTCTTCGTCACGTTTCACCCAGAGATGACCTACAAGGATGGCGGCGAGGAGTTCGAATGCACCGAACTCGTGCGCGAGGTTGGGGGTCGGACGCTGCCCTTCCTTTTCGTTCGCTCGACCGCGGCCGCGCACGCTGACTGGTCTGAGGTCCGCTCGGTATGCGCAGCCCTCGAGATCGAGCCAGCGGCCTTCGGGCTTCACCTCGACTAGCGCGCGCAGCCCTCGAGATCGCACGCGCGAGCAAGCCCGAGTCGAGGCGCTCCTCGTGGACGACGCTCGTCGTTCACGGGCTCGTCGGATCCGGCTCCGCGTGGCATGGGCGGCGCGGCAGCTCCCGCGCGCGTGCCTCGGGCGGTCGTGACCTTGAAGTGCGGCCCTGAGCTTGACGCGCCCTGGACAATGCTCGAGCCGCCGCTGGCGTCGAGCTGCCAGGCACGGAGACAACCGCGAACGTGACACCCACGGAGGACGACCGAGCGCGCGCTCGCGCTGTGCTCGCCCAGGAACTCGACCGCGCAGCCCTCGAGCGGGCGATAGCCGAGGCACTCGCGGCCGAGCGCGAACGGGCGCTCCTCGACGAGGAGCCCAGAACGCGATCACGCCGGAAGCGGGGTGCGCCGATCACCGGAAGGTGTCCGACGCACGCGCAGGAGCCCGTCGTCGGCCTCTGCCGGCGCTGCGAGGTGTTCGTCTGCTCGCTCGACTCACTCGAAGTGAATGATGTGCTCTACTGCCGTCGCTGTGCCGCACGACGCGACGTGCAGGCGCGCGCCTTCGAGAAGCCGAGGTCGTCACGCGCAGGCTCAGGTTCGACGGCGGGCGAGCCGCCGGCGTGGCGGTCGTTCGTCAACGCGAGGCGGTTCGTCCGCAGGCTCGGCCTCAGGAGCTACCTTGAGTGGCGAAGGTTCAGCCGTGGAGAACTTCCCTCGAGAGGACGCCGACCGAGCGACATTCCGGCAAATCCCGCGAGCGTGTATCGCGACGCGGGCTGGCTGGGCTGGGGCGACTGGCTCGGCACAGGAACGGTCGCAACCCGCAGGAGGAGATTCCGCTCGTTCAGCGCTGCGAGGCGTTACGCGCTCGACCTGCACCTGCGGAATCAGCTCGACTGGCACGCGTTCTGTCGTGGTGATCTCGCGGCCAAGCGACCCATGGACGTGCCGAGGAATCCAGATCGGGTCTACCGCGACTCCTGGAAGAGCTGGGGCGACTGGCTCGGGACCGGTGCCGTCGCCTCGCGCGACAGGACGTACCGGCCCTTCGAGCAGGCGCGGACGTTCGTCCGGAGGCTCGGCCTTCGGAGCCGCAACGAGTGGCAGTCCCTTGTCGACGGCGACATGCCCGCACGCGGCACGCTGCCGCAGGACATTCCCAGGGCGCCACACCTCACGTACGCGGGCAAGGGCTGGACAAACTGGGGCGACTGGCTCGGGACGGGGAGGGTGAACAACCGCGAGCGCACGTTCGTGAGCTTCGAGGAAGCGCGGAAGCTCGTCCGCGGACTCGGCCTCAAGAGCGTGGCCGAGTGGCGTGCGTGCACGAAGGGTGCGCTCCCCGGCGTGGCAGGACTTCCCGACAACGTGCCGCGTGCACCCGAGGTGCACTACCAGAACGACGGCTGGCGCGGTTACGGCGACTGGCTCGGTACGGGGACGATTGCGCCCTCCCTACGACGGTACAGACCGTTCAAGGACGCCCGCCGCTTCGCACGGAGTCTGAGGTTGGATCCTCAGGACTCTAGGAGAGCGTGGCGAGAGTTCTGTCGACGGGCGCGAACGCAGCCGGGGTTGCTGCCGGCGGACATCCCGGCCGCTCCCCATGCCGTCTACACGGACGAGGGTTGGAAGAGCTACGCCGACTGGCTCGGACGCGACGCGCGCCGGGCGCGCTCTCACTGAGGAGTTCTCACTGCTCGACACCGAACGTGCTTCCCGTCGGGACCCTCCTTGTCGGTCATTCGGCACCCGTTCCGGCGAGGAGAGCCATGAGCTCGCTCCGCGTCGCCGTGCCGGTCTTCTTGTAGATCTTCGTCAAGTTGGAACCGACGGTGATCGGCGAGAGGTGCAGGCACGCGGCGATCTGGACATTGCTCAGACCCCGAAGCACGAGCGCGGCCACTTCTTGCTGCCGCCACGAGAGCCCACTCCTCTTGACGACTTCGTCGAAGTTCTCCCATGGGGCCTTCGCGTGGTGCTCGCTTCCCGCCGCAACGAGTCCGACTCGGAGAGCGGCGAGCGCCGAACGCCTTCTCGCTCCCGTTTTCCGGAGAAGCCCGGTGATGAGAGAGCGCACCACGCGCTCGCTGAGGCCGGCCCGGCAAGCGACCTCGCGATCGGTGAGGCCGTGTCGGAGGAGGGCCACGATTCGCGCCTCTCGCGCGGTGAGGGAAGTCGGCTCCGGCAAGTCGGCGGCCGGGCGCAGGAGCACCATGACGGGGGCTTCCGCGAGCGGCGTGGCGTCGAACGCCAGGTTGATCCCGCCGCACACGATCTCGGCGGTGTGCTTATCTTTCGTCACCTCCCACGCCGAGACGATCTGTGGGGCGAGCGCGATCACGGCTTCAAGCGCCTTTGACGATCCGGCGATGGCCGCAGCACCCGGGCTCGCGTAGAGAACGCGCCCGTCCGTTGCCGTGAGGACGGCTCCTCCCCGATCGGAGCCGTCGCTGGTGCCGTGGTTCCCCAAGCCCGCCTCGACCCTCCAAAGGCTACGGATGCGGCGTGAGGAGACACATCATCAATACCTATGAGGTATCGATTTTTCGTTCCCTCGCGAGTCCTCGATTGAATGGCGGATGCAGCGTTTACAACTCCGCGTCAGTTCTGACATGGGGCCGATTCCGAGTGCGGGAGGCTGAGGGCTCGACCTAGCATGAGGTTTGCGCGCGACTGCGTTGGGGAATGGGAACGTGCGAGTCCTCTTCGACGCTCGACCGGGTGGAACCTGCGTGACCGGGATTGGCCGGTACGCGCGGAGCGTCTCGTCCCTTCTACGCGAGGGCCTTCCGAGCCACGAGTGCTTCGCCCTCGGGGACGGCTTCGAGTTCCAAGCCCGGAGTCTCATGGAAGAGGAGTTCGAGCTTCCGCCGCTCATTGAGCGCGAGGGGATCGACCTCTTCCACTCGCCGATCTTCCGGCTGCCCGCGATCCTTGCGTGCCGGAGCGTCGTCACGATCCACGACGCCATCCCCGCCGTCCGGCCGGATCTGACGAACCCGGACTTCGCCCGCATCTTCGAGGACGCGCCCGAGGCGGCGCGGCGAGCCGACGCCGTCGTCTGCCCGAGCGAGCACGCCAAGAGGGATGTGGTGAGAGCGCTCGGCGTCCCCGCCGAGAAGGTGCACGTCATCCCCGAGGCGCCATCCTCCGCCTTCCGTCTCCTCGACGAGAAGACCCGGAAGGAGGCTCGAGTTCGGCTCGGGCTCGAGGGCAGATTCCTCCTCGTCGTCGGCTCGCTCGAGAAAAGGAAGAACCCCGGCGTCGTTCTCGACGCGCTCGCGCGCGTGCCCGATATCTCGCTCGTCTTCGCCGGTCCGGCCGGTGGCTACGACCTTGAGCGGGAGGCGAAGTCGCGCTGTGTCCTGGAGAGGATCCGGTGCCTGGGCGCCGTCCCGGACTCGGACCTCGTGGCCCTCTACAACGAGGCGGTCGCGCTCGTCTTCCCGTCGCTCGCAGAGGGTTTCGGCCTTCCGACCGTGGAGGCGTTCATGTGTGGGACGCCCGTGATCGCTTCGAACGCATCTTCGATTCCAGAGGTCGCGGGCGACGCGGCGATCGTCTTCGATCCCGAGGACGCGGACGCCCTCACGGACGCGATCCGCCGCATCCTTGACGCTCCGGAGTTTGGCGACGACTTGCGTCGCCGCGGCCGTGAGCGCCTCGCGATCTTCTCGCCACAGACGGTCAAGAGTCGTCTCGCCAAGCTCTATGCCTCCCTCGAAACGAGGCCGGCATGAGGATTGTCTTCGATTGCCGATCGGTCTTCGAGGGCATGGGCGGAATCGGCCGCGCGGCGGCGTGCCTCGCTCCCGAGCTGGCGAAGGCCCTCCCGAAGGACGAGCTCGTGCTCCTCTTCGGGACGAGGCGCCCGTCGCGCCCGCTCGTCCAGGCCGGGAACGCCCGGGAGCTCCAGGTCGAGGCCGCCATGATCGACCCGGAGTTCGAGCAGATCCGCCTCCCCGGCCTTCTCGAGGAGCACCAGGCCGACCTGTACCACGGCACCTGCTTCGCGGTGCCGATCGCGGCGAGCCGGACGAGGCGAATCGCGACGGTGCACGACGTTGTCTTCAGGAGCCACCCGGAGCTCGTCGAGGATCGCCTGCGCGCCTACCTCGATCGCTGGACCGAGGTCTCGTGCGACCTCGCCGACTCGGTCGTCACCGTCTCCGAGTTCTCGCGCCGCGAGATCGCGGCTCACTATGGCCGCCCGCCGAACGAGATCGTGGTCGTCCCGAATGCCGTCTCGGAGGAATTCTTCAGGATCGCAAGGCGCCCGCTCGCCGGGCCACCCTACGTCCTCTATGTGGGAGCGCTCGAGGCCAAGAAGAACATTGTCCCGCTGCTGCGAGGCTTCGCCTCGTTCCTCCGACAGACGCCCGAGCTTCCGCATCTTCTTGCGCTGGTGGGCGGGCTCGCGGGCGAGCTCGACCTCGACGCCGTCTTCACGGCCGAGCCTGGGCTCAGAGAGCGCGTCCGCCTCCTCGGCCACGTGCCCGACGATCAGCTCGCTCACCTATACGGAGGAGCCAGCGCGTTCGTGTACCTCTCGCAGCACGAAGGGTACGGCCTCCCGCCGCTCGAGGCCATGGCGGTCGGCGTTCCCACGCTCGTCGCGAACCTTACGTCGCTACCCGAGGTCACGCAGGGCGCCGCGATTCTGGTCGATCCACACGACAGGGACGCGGTCGGTCGCGAGATCGCCCGCCTCGTTCAGGACGAGGCGCTCCGCGCGGAGCTCGTCGAGCGCGGCAGAAAGGCCGCGCGCCGCTTCTCGTGGGCCGACAGCGCGCGGAAGCTGGCCCAGGTCTACAAGCACGTCGAGAAGCGGGGAGCGCGGGCGCTCAAAGTCCTCGCGGGCGGTGCCGTGTGAGGATCCTCCACCTCTCTTCGGAATACCCTCCTGCCCAGATCTACGGCCTGGGCCGCTTCGTTCACGGGCTCGCTCGCGCGCAGGCGGCGCTCGGACACGAGGTCTTCGTCCTGACAAACTCGGACGGCGGCAGCCAGGACCAGATCGTCTTGGACGGCGTCTCGGTCCACCGGATCGCATTCCCGAACCCGCCGCGACCAGCCGACGCACACGGTGAGGTCCTCCAGTTCAACTACTGCCTCGTCGCTCGCTTCCTCGAACGACGCGAAGTCTTCAAGAACGTCGAACTCGTCGTCAGCCACGACTGGCTAACGGCTCTTGCCGCGCGCGAGATCGCCTCGGAGCTCGGGATCCCGCTCGTCGTCACGTTCCACGACGAGGTGATCGGGAAGAACTTCGGCGTGCTCCGGCCCGACGACGTGTTTGCGCGGAATCTCGAGGCGCTCACTGCGCATGACGCCGCGGGAGTGATTGCCAACAGCCGCTTCATGGCGAGGCAGGTCATTCGGCACTACGGCGTCTCGGCAGCCCGAGTCGTCCCCGTCCCGGGCGGGATCGACCCCGCGCTGTTCGAGATCGGCGCCGAACACCGCGCCCGCGACTTCCGCTCGGTCCTCGCCGGTCCCGAGGACGTGCTCGTCGCCTACGTGGGCCGCCTCGACCAGGAGAAGGGGCTCGAGATCCTCG
>JACQDU010000486.1 GCA_016200955.1 bacterium | reverse complement strand
GAGCTCGACCCGCGGAACGCGCGCGCCTTCCAGGACCGCGGGACGGCTCGCGCGAGGAAGGGCGACGTCTAGGGCGCGATCGCCGACGAGTCGAAGGCGCTCGAGCTCGACCCGGCGAACGCCTACCCGTGGGCCAAGCGAGCAGCGCTCCGTGCGAAGAAGGGCGACCTCGAGGGCGCCATCGCCGACGGCACGAAGGCGATCGACCTCGATCCGGGGAGCTTCGTCCCGCTGTTCGACCGCGCGACGGCTTACGAGAAGAAGGGAGACCGCGAGCACGCGCTCGACGACCTCGTGCACGCCCTCCCGCTCGCGCCCGACGAGGCGAGCGCGGCCCGGACGCGCGCGGCGATCGAGGAGCTCAGGGCGAAGCTCGGCCGCTGAGAGAGGTCGCGACTTATACTGCGCACGTGCTCGAAGCGCTCCACCTGTTCGCGAACCACAAGATCACCGGCCCCGCGGAGCTCGCGCTCGAGACGGCGCGCGCGGTCGCTCGCACGGGGCGCGTCCGCGCGAGGTTCTTCTCGAGCGACGTGCGACCGGGGAAGCACAGGGACCGCTGGCTCCAGCTCCTCGCGCGCGAGAGAGGGGTCGAGGAGCCGCTCGAGCTCGGGCGCGTGCGGCTCTCGAAGCACCTCTCGCTCTCGGCGTGGGGCGACGTGAGGGAGCTCTCGCGTTTCCTCTCGTCGCATCCGCCCGACGTGATCCACGCGCATCTCCCGAACGACCACCTCCTCGCGGCGTGGGCGAGCGCGCGGGCCAAGAAGCCGATCCCGATCGTGCGCACGCTCTACGACGGCGAGCCGCCGCGAGCCTCGTGGCGCGCGCGCCGGACGCTCGGCACGGCAGCCGCGATCGTCTGTCTCTCGCGCACCGTCGCGCAAGCGCTCGTCGAGAGCGCCTCGAGCTACGGCCTCGATGCGAAGCGAGTCCGCGCCCTCGACCCACCGATCGACACGGAGCGCTTCGACCCGGAGCGCCCTCGCGGCGAGGCGACGCGGGAGAAGATGCGGGCCGCTCTCGGGATCCCGGCCGACGCGTTCTGCCTCGGGATCGTCGCGCGCATGCAGCCTCACCGCCGCTTCGAGGTCCTCCTCGAGGCGACGAAGCTGGCGCGCGCTCGCGTGCCGTCGCTCCGGCTCCTCATCGTCGGGCGGGGGACGAAGCAGGACGCCGTCGCGCGCGAGCCCGTCAAGAAGCTCGGCCTCGACGGCGCCGTGATATTCCCCGGACACGTCGCGGGAGAAGACTACGTCGCCCTGCTCGCCTCGATGGACGCGAAGGTCTTCCTCGTGCCCGGCTCGGACGGCTCGTGCCGGGCCGTGCGCGAGGCGCTCTCCATGGGAGTCCCGGTGATCGCGGCTCGCCGCGGGATCCTTCCCGAGCTCGTGCGGGAAGGGACGACGGGCCTCGTCGTCCAGGACGAGGCCGGCCCTCTCTCGGAGGCGATCGTCTCGCTCGCCGGGAACGACGCGAGGCGCCGCGAGCTCTCGGCCGCGGCGCGCCGCGATGCCGTCGACCGCTTTTCTCTCGCGCGCTTCGCGGAGAACATGATCGGCATCTACGAGACCGTCTCGAGACCTTGAGCGGCCGTTCGAGCGAGGCCCGTAGGGCCACGCTCATCGCGGGGGGAGGAGAGGACCGTGGCGGGTTTCAAGAAAGTCGAGGCCGAGCTGAGGAAGGCCGCGCTCGCGTACCCGGGAGCCTACGAGGAGAAGCCCTGGGGCGAGCGCGTCTGCAAGGTGAAGGGGAAGATCTTCCTCTTCGTGGGGAGCTACAAGGGTCAGCTCCACGTGACGGCGAAGCTCCCCGAGTCCGCGAGCGTCGCTCTCATGCTTCCTTTCGCGAAGCCGACGGCTTACGGGCTCGGGAAGAGCGGGTGGGTCACGGCGTCGTTCGAGCCCGGCTCCGACCCGCCGGTCCCTCTCTTTCACGAATGGCTCGACGAGAGCTACCGCGCGATCGCTCCCAGGAAGCTCGTGGCCGAGCTCGACGGGGCCGCTCCGCGAGAGGAGAAGAAGCCTCCCGCGAAGAAGGCCCGATCGGGAAAGAAGACGAAGCCCGTCCTCCTCGTGGGAGACGACGAGCTCCGCCTCGAGCGAGCGAGCGTCGCCCTCGAGGAGCGCGGGCTCTCGCGGCCTCTCGTCGCTCCTCCGACGGACGAAGCGCTCGCGCGAGCGCAGAAGAAGCGGCCGAGCGCGATCGTGATCGACCTCGGAAGGCGCCCCGACCTCGGCCTCGAGCTCGGGAGCGCGATCGCGCGCTCTCCGCTCGACGGAACGCCTCTCCTCTTCGCGGGAGCGCGCGACGCGGCGACCGTCCGCCGCGTGAAGAAGCAGCTCCCGGGGAGCGCGGCGTGCTTCCGCGAGCCTCCGGGAGATCCTCGCGTCATCGAGAAGGTCGCGAGCGTGATCGAGGCGCGCTGACCGAGCGCGGCGACGGTCTCCTGGTATCTTCGCCTCCCGCGTTGGAGGGGAACCATGCGCGCTCGCCGGCTGCTCGCCTTGCTTCCGCTGGCTCTCGTGCCCGTGCTCGCGGCGTCGCTCGGGCGAGCCCAGGACGAGGTGCCGGTCGACCGTTTCGCGGATCGGCCCGGGATCTTCCGGCTGCGCGGCGTCTACGAGGCCGCGGCGATCGCGTCGAGCGACGGAGCGACGGTCGAGCTCCCGCTCCCGCTCGTCTGGGGGCAGCAGGTGCCGCTCCGCTGGGAGGTCCGCGCGAAGCCGCAGGCGCGGCTCGCTTCCTGGAAGGCGGTCGAGCGGAAGCCTCGCGACTGGATCGCGCGGCTCACCCTCGCGAAGCTCGAGGAAGGCGAGCGCTTCGACCTCGAGTGGGAAGCGGACGTGCTCTGCGGCCCGAGCGCTTTCCGCGAGCTGCCCGCGGGCGTCCCCCTCGCGCGCTTGAACGAGGTCCCCAAGGAGGCGAGGCTCTGGCTCGCTTCCACGAAGTGCGTCCAGTGCGACGCGGCGCCCTTCAAGAAGATCGCGAAGAAGCTCCGGGAGGAGGCCGAGGACCTGGCCGACCTCCAGAAGAAGATCGTCGCGAAGCTCGCCGAGATCCAGTCCGGCCAGAGCGGCATGGCCGAGGACCTGGGAGCGCTCGAGGCGCTCGAGCACCAGGGATCGTGCACGAGCGCGGCGAACCTCGCGTGCGCGGTCTTCCGCGCGTGCGGCTTCCCCGCGCGGACGCTCGCGGGCTACCCGGTCTGGTCGGGGCCGCTCCAGACGCACTACGTGATCGAGCTCTACTTCCCGCGGGTCGGGTGGGTCCCGCTCGAGTCCACGCTGCTCCGGACGCCTTGGCCCTCCTCCCAGCAGCTCGAGGTCGCGCTCGTCTACCCCGAGGACGAGGATCGCTCGGGCGCTCGCGCGTGCGCGGCGCCGGGCGTCCCTTACCTGAGCTTGACGGAGGCGCCGGGCGCCGAGGAGTCGCTCCAGCTCGTGGGTAAGGTCCCGGCCGAGCACCCGGGCTGCGATCACGTCGCGACGCGGGAGCACGACCTCCGCTCGAACGACTCTCGCTGGCCGCCCTCTCTCGCGAAAGCGAAGAAGCACTGGGAGAAATGGCTCGAGCGCGCGAAGTCCGGTCCTCCCGGGCAGGACTTTCACGAGAGACGGCGCCCGCTCGGCGCCCAGGACGACCTGGGAGCGCTCGAATCCGAGCTCGATCGTCTCCTGAGCAAGTGGCTGTGAGCTAAGCTGGCGCCGCATGGAGAGGGGAGAGGCAAGGAGGGCGCTCGAGCTCGCCGCGAGCGCGGCCCGCGAGCGGCTCGCTCCGCTCGGAGAGGACCGCTCCCAGGCCAGGCTCGGCGCGCT
>JACQDU010000442.1 GCA_016200955.1 bacterium | reverse complement strand
GAGGCGCGAGCGGATGAGAGGAGCGCGCCCCTTCTCGTACTCGAGGTCGGCGGCCAGGACGAGATCGGGCTGCTCGATGGGGTCTTCTTCGGCGAGGTCGCGCCGCTCGAGGCGGAGGAGGATGCCGTTTCTCGCCGCGGCGAGGCGCGCGACGGCGAGCGCCCACGGATCCACGTCCACGCCGACCGTGCTCGAAGCGCCGGCGAGCGCCGCGGCGATCGCGACGACGCCTCCTCCCACGCCGACTTCGAGGACTCGCCGCTCGCGCGCCCACACCGGGGCGTCCAGGAGGACGCGAGCGATCGCGAGGCCGGCGGGCCACGGGACGGCCCAGAAAGGCGGCGGGAGGACGCCTCCCGCGACCTTCTCGGCGGCGCTCCAGAGAGCGTAGAGGTCGGGCGCCTGGAAGACCCTCACTTCGGGACAGAGAGGCGCCGGCGCAAGAGGGGCGTGCTCGCGGAGGAGAGCCTCGAGCGCGTTGTCGGGAGGAGGCGGCGGGCCGCCTTCCGTGTCCTTCATGAGAGCACTCTAAGCTCCCGGCGAGAGTCGTTGGACCGGTTCGCGCCCGGGACCGGCTCTCTGCGTTCCTCACGGGACATGAAACGCACGAAGAGAACCGATTCGAAGGCCGCTCTTGCGATCGCAGCCCTCGCGCTCGCGGGGACGCTCGCGGTGGCGTGGTTCGTGCCCCAGCACGTCTGGGCTCAGAGGTCCGCTTCCTCGACCGGCAAGTGAGCGAGAGGCTTCCCGAAGCTTCCGCGCTTCCCGCAGCGGGCGGCTTTCGGTAACCTCGCCCCCTCGAGGGGGCCTCGATGGACTCGGTCGGGAAGCGGTTCCCGCGCGTGGACGCTCGCGCGAAGGTGCTGGGGACCGCGCGCTACGCGGACGACTACGTCTTTCCCGGCATGCTCCACGCGAAGGCCGTCTACTCGCCCCACCCGCACGCCGAGGTCGTCTCGATCGATCCGGCGCCGGCGCTGGCGCTTCCCGGAGTTCGCGCGGTCGTCACGCCGCGCGATATCCCGGGAGAGAACCTGATCCCCCTCGTGATCCCCGACCTCCCCGTGCTCGCGAAGCGGGCGCGCTACGTCGGAGATCCGGTCGCGGTCGTCGTCGCGGACACGCAGGACCTCGCGGCCGAGGGAGCGCGCCTCGTCCGGGTCGAGTGGCGCCCTCTCCCCGCGGTCTTCGACCCGATCGAGGCGCTCGCTCCCGGGGCTCCTCTCGTGGCGCCGCCTCACGAGACGCCCCAGAACGCCGGGCACGGGAGCGCGACGACGGGCGCCAACCTCTACAACTATCTCAAGGTGAGAAAGGGCGACATCCAGGCCGGCTTCGACGAGGCCGACCTGATCGTCGAGCACACTTACAGGACGCCTTACCATGAGCACGCGTACCTCGAGCCCCAGGGAATGACGGTCGTCCCCGAGCCCGACGGCGGCGTCTCGGTGTATGGCTGCATGCAGTGCCCCTTCTACGTCCACGAGGCCGTCGCGAGGATCCTCGGTCTTCCCAGGCACCTCGTGCGAGTCTTCCAGGTCGGCACGGGAGGCGGCTTCGGCGGGAAAGAGGACGTGCCGTCGATCATAGCCGGCCTCGCCGCGCTCGGAGCTCACGCGACCAAGCGCCCCGTGAAGCTCGTTCTCAGCCGCAAGGAGGACATGGAGACCATGTCCAAACGGCACCCGGCGATCGTGCGCTACAAGACGGGCGTCAAGAACGACGGGACGCTCACGGCGCTCGAGGTCGAGCTTTACCTGGACGGCGGCGGCTACGCGACGCTCTCTCCCGTCGTCCTCTACCGCGCGGTCGTCCACGCGGCGGGACCTTACCGCGTTCCTCACGTGAAGATCGACGGATACGCGGTCGCGACGAACAAGGTCCCGTGCGGCGCGTTTCGCGGGTTCGGGACGCTCCAGGTGATCTTCGCGAACGAGTCGAACTTAGACGAGGTCGCCGCTCGCTTGAAGATGGATCCCTGGGAGATCCGGAAGAGAAACGCTCTCCGCGCGGGCGACGAGACGGCGACGGGCCAGCTCCTCCCCGAGAGCGTCGGTCTCCTCGAGACTCTCGAGAAGGCGGCGGAGAAGTCCGACTACTTCGCGCGCCGGAAGACTTACGCGAGCTGGCAGCAAGGCCCGAAGCGCCGCGGGCTCGGAGTCTCCTGCATCTTCTACGGCGTCGGCCTCGGAGCGAAGGGGAAGTTCCTCGACAAGACCGCCGCGAACATCCAGGTCCACCCCGACGCGAGCGCTCTCGTGGCGATCGGGAACGCCGAGATGGGGCAGGGCCTGCGCACGGTGATCGGCCAGATCGCCGCGGAGGAGCTCGGCCTCTCCTTCGAGAAGGTCCAGTGCCTCGACGGCGACACGAGCCGCGTCCCCGACTCGGGGCCGACGGTCGCCTCGCGCGCGACGGTCATGGCGGGGAACGCCGTGCGCGACGCCGCGGCGAAGATCCGGCGAGAGATGTTCCAGGTCGCCGCTCCTCTCCTCGAGGCGATGCCCGACGACCTCTACATCGAGGACCAGAAGATCAAGGTCCGCTCCGCCGATCCCAAGAGGACGGCCCGGATGCTCGCCGTGAGGGAGGTCGTCCGCCGCTGCCACGACGAGCGGCGCGAGATGACCGCGACCGGCTTCCGCCTCCCCGCGGACACGTGGTGGGACGACGAGAAGGGGCAAGGGAAGGCTTACGAGGTCTTCTCCTTCGCCACGAACGTCTGCGAGCTCGAGGTCGATATCGAGACGGGAGAGACCCGGGTCCTCCGGCTCGTCGCGGCTCACGACATCGGGAAGGCGATCAACCCCGCTCTCGCGGAGGGGCAGATCGAGGGAGGCTCGCTCCAGGGGCTCGGGTTCGCTCTCACCGAGGAGGTGAAGATCGAGAACGGCTTCGTCAAGAACCCGCGCTTCGCGACTTACATCATCCCGACGGCCATGGACTCGCCCGAGATCGTCTCCGTGATCGTCGAGCACTCCTACTCGAGCGGGCCCTATGGCGCCAAGGGAATCGGCGAGCCTCCGATCATGGGGATCGCGCCCGCCGTCACGAACGCGATCAAGGAAGCCACGGGAGCCCGCATGTTCGAGGTCCCCGCGACTCCCGAGCGCGTGCGCGACGCGATCCGGCGCGCGACCGGGAAGAAGGAAGAGACGCAGCCGACTCGCAGACCCGCCGTCGTGAGCGAAGGGAGGGCTCCTTGAAGCCCCCGATTCCGATCGAGCTCCGCTTCGAGCTGAACGGCGAGCCCACGACCGTGCGCTGCGCCGCTCAGGCCATGCTCCATGAGGTCCTGCGTCTCGATCTCTCTCTCACGGGCACGAAAGAAGGCTGCGGCGAGGGCGAGTGCGGCGCGTGCACCGTGATCATGGACGGCGAGGCGGTGAACTCGTGCCTCGTCATGGCCGCCCAGGCCGAGGGGAGGAAGATCACGACCATCGAGGGCCTCGGGCTCGGGCATCAAGACGGCCTTCACCCCGTTCAAGCCGCTTTCATCGAGACGGGCGGCGTCCAATGCGGCTTCTGCATACCGGGCATGGTCCTCCAGGCGGCGGACACGATCCGCCGGATCCCCGACGCCGACCGCGCGACGATCCGCCGCGAGGTCGCGGGGAACCTCTGCCGCTGCACCGGCTACACGAAGATCCTGGACGCCGTGGAGCTGGCCGCGCTTCGGATGCGGGCGGCGCCGGCCGCGGAGTGGACGTGAGCAAAGACAGATTCACGGTCATCGGGCAGCCGCTGCCGAAGATCGATGCCTGGGCCAAGGTCGCGGGCGAGACGCGCTACGCGGACGATTTCTTCCTGCCGCGGATGGCGTACGGCAAGCTGCTCCGTTCCCCGCATCCGCATGCGGTG
>JACQDU010000441.1 GCA_016200955.1 bacterium | reverse complement strand
GCGCGGCGACCCCCGTTTTGCATAGAATCCGGGTACGCCACACAAGCCCTCTGTCTCGTTTCTGCACGGGGAGGCCCATCGTGTTCGTGCGCGACTTCATGACGACCGAGCTGGTGGCTGTATGCGAGGAGGGCACCGTCCGTGACCTCCTCGAGCTCTTGCACGAGAAGAACCTGCCGAGCGTGCCGGTCCTCGACTCGGACGGGAGGCCGCAGGGGTCGGTCTCCCAGAACGACGTCCTGAGAGCGCTCGACCGCGAGGCGCCCGCGCGCGACCCGAGCAGGATCCCGGAGGACGACGCGACGGCGCTTCGCTTGAAGGCCGCTCACGCGGCGCGCTCCGTGCGGGTCTACGGCGAAGGAGACCCGAGCCTGAGCGAGCGTCGCGTCCTCGCGCTCCTCGCGCGGCGCGTGCGCGACGTCATGTCCCGGCAGGTGACGACGGTGGACGAGGACACGACGCACCAGGACCTCGCCGACTCGCTCGTCCGCACGGGAGCTCACAGGATCGTCGTCACGAGAGACGGCCGCGCGATCGGCCTCGTCACGGCGAGCGAGGTCCTGAAGACCGCCATCGCCGCGACTCCCCTGGCGGTCGCGAACTCCTTCTAGTGAAGCTCCTCGTCGTCCTGAACCCTTCCTCGCACGACTTCGAGGCGAGGGAGCGGTGGCCCATGCTCGAGGGCCACCTCGAGGGCGCGGCTTCCGTGACTCTCCTCGAGACGGAGCCCGACGAGAAGAAGACGCACGAGCGGATCCGCGAGGCCCTCTCGCGCGGAAGCTTCGACCGCGTCGTCTCGATCGGCGGAGACGGGACGCTCCACACCGTCGCGAACGCGATCGTGGGAGCGCGCCTCGCGAGCTTGCCCGATCTCGCGGTGATCGCGTTCGGGACGGCGAACAACGTCGCCCGGAGCCTCCGCCTCCCGCTCGACGACCTCCCCCGCATGGCGAGGATCGCCGCGGGCTCGGTCCTCGAAGGCTTCGACCTCGCGCGCGTGAGGACGAGCGGCGCTCGCGGGACGGACGAGCGGATCTGGGTCAACTGCGTCGGCACCGGGATCGACGCCGCCGTCGTCTCCGCTCGCAAGAACTACCGGGAGCTGGGCGGCTACCTGGGCTACGCCGCCGCCCTCGCCGAGCGCTCCGTCGCTCACCGGAGCATCGACGTGCGGCTCACGGTGGACTCGCAGTCTTTCTCGACTCGCCTCTACAACGTGGTCGTGAGCAACGTCCCGATCTACGCGGGCACGCTCGAGCTTCCGGGCTCGCGGCGCGACGACGGCTTGCTCGATGTCTACCTCATGGATCGGCTGGAGTACGGCTCCAAGCTCCTGAGCTTCGCGATCAAGAAGGCCGACTTCCTCAACTGGGGCGTGAGCGAGTTCCTCGAGGAGATCACCGAGAACCAGCGCACGCTTCACGGGCGCACGGTCAAGCTCGAGCTCGAGACTCCTTGTCTCGTCCAGGTGGACGGAGAAGCCCTCGAGGAGAGCACGACCATCGAGTGCGACATCGTCGGGCGCGTGAGAGTGGCCGTCGGGTCGTGAGCGCAACCAGAAGATAGTGGTCGTGAGGAGCGGTTTCTCCGCGAGGACGTCGAGACAAGGACGAAGCGGACAGGTAAGCTCGCGGTCGTGAGCGAGCCGCTCGAAGAGTCGCCAGGCGCTTACCTCTAAGACGAGCTCGCTCGCTTGCGAGCGTAGCGTTCGCGGGTGGCCTTCAGCTCCTTCTCGCGCCTCTTCGCCCCGGCGGCGAGGATCTCGAAGATCGCGCGGAAGTTCGCCATGATGCGCTCGGCGACGTCCGGATTCTCCCGGAGCAGACGTCCGAGCTCCTCGTCGAAGGCGTAGAGGAAGCGCTGGCGGTACGCTTCCGCGACCGCCCCTTGCACCATGGGCGGCATGAACCAGGGGTCGGCGCTCACGCTTCTTCGTCTCTTCTTGGCCATCGACTCCGAGTCTATCAGGCCCTCGCGACGACGAGCGAGGCGTGTGCGAGGAGCGCACGGGGCCCGTGGTATCTTTGATCCCCGCTTGAGCCAGACGCCCGAAATCCCGGGTTACAGGATCATCTCGGTGCTCGGTGTCGGCGCCATGGCGACGGTGTATCGCGCGGAGCACCTCGCGCTCAAGCGGACGGTCGCGCTCAAGGTCATGGACCCGGCCGTCGCCGAGGACAAGGAGTACCGCGAGCGCTTCTTCCGCGAGGCGCGCGCGGCGGCGAAGCTCAACCACCGGAACATCGTCCGCGCGATCGACTCCGGCTTCTCGAACGGCTTCTACTTCATCGCCATGGAGCTCGTCGAGGGAGACGACCTCCGCCGCCGCATCGAGGCCGACGGGAAGGTCAAGGAAGACCTCGCGCTCTCGATCGCTATCTCGGTCGCTAACGCCCTCGACGAGGCGAGCCGCCATGGAGTCGTCCATCGAGACGTGAAACCCGAGAACATCCTCCTCTCGAAGGACGGGACGGTGAAGCTCGCGGACCTCGGGCTCGCGAAGGTGCTCGACGAGGACGGGACTCTCACGAAGCGCGGGCTCACGGTCGGGACGGTCGCCTACTTCGCGCCCGAGCAGGCGCTCGGGCAGTCCGACGTGGACGTGCGCGCGGACCTCTACGCGCTCGGAGCCACGCTCTACGTCGCGCTCTCGGGCGAGCTCCCCTTCGGCCGGGGGGAGAACGCGCCCGAGACCATGCAGAGGATCCTCCAGCAGCCTCCGCCGGCGCTCGAGAAGATCGCTCCGTGGATCTCTCCCTCGGCGCGCACCGCGGTCGAGCGGCTCATGGCGAAGGACCGGAACAAGCGGCCCCAGACGGCGCGCGATGCCGTCCGACTCCTCGAGATGGCGCGGAAGGGCGAGATCGCTCCGCCGGAGCGCCGCTCGGGGCGAGTGAGCACGCGCACCTCGAGGCATCGCCGCTCCGCGCTCCTCATCCGGGCGAGGAAGGTCCGCGCGGCGATCGGCACGGGAGCCGCGCTCGCGATCGTCGGGGGAGTCGTGCTCCTCCTCGTCGCTCACGGTCACGAGGACGCGTCCGCCTCGGGAGGCAACCCTCGCCCGACGACGAAGGAGCCGCCGCCCCGGCCCGACACGCGCGCCGCGGGGAGCCCGACCGAGCGAGCGCTCGCCCGGATCTTCTCGGGGCGGGTCGAGAGGCGCGAGAGCGGCGCCCTCGTCTTCGACTACGCCTCGCTCGAGCCCGCTTCGCTCGCGGACTTCGAGAGGACCGGCCCCGCTCCCGCGACGTCGGGCGGAGCGCTCGTCTTCAGCGTCGAGGCGGGGCAGAGCTCCTTCCTGCGACACCGAGCTGTCCTCGTGCCTCCCGTGCGCGCGAGCTTCGAGCTCTCGCTCTCGCGGATCGCCGAGCCCGCGCACGTGCGCGCTCTCCTGGTGGACGAGTCCGGGAGAGGGATCGCATCTTGGGCCGGAGCTCGCCTCGACGACTGGGAGAACGGCGCCGTCTCGCGCTCGCTCGGAGGAGCCGAGGGCGTCGAGACGCTCTTCTCGACGGGGACGAGCCGCCGGGTCGAGGTCGAGCTCGGCGCGACCTCCCGCGGCTCGCTGGACGGGAGCGAGCAGTTCCGCATCGACGCCCGGCCCCCGCGCGCCGGCCACTTCGGCCTCGACGTCGCGGGCGACGTCCGCGCCCAGGTGAGACGCCTGCGCCTCGAGGGCCAGCCCGACCCGGACTGGCTCCGGCGCATCGAGG
>JACQDU010000440.1 GCA_016200955.1 bacterium | reverse complement strand
GGCGCTCGCGAGGTCGAGCTGCACGCGAGCATCGCGAGGCAAGAGGCCCTGCGCCTGCTCGAGCTCCTTCGCCGCCTTCTCGCCCTCTCCCCGGGCGAGCGCGACCTCGCCGCGCACGGCGACCGGGACTCCCTTCGCGTCGGGCCCGAGGGCCTCGATCTTCTCCGCCTCGGCGAGGGCGTCGTCGTGGCGGCTCGCCGCGATGAGCGAGCGCGCCCGCGTCTTCCGCGCATCGAGCGCCGAGGCGTCGAGGGCGATCGCCGCGTCCGCCTCCGCGAGCGCGTGCTCGGGGTCCTTCCGGAGCTCGAGGTAGAAGCGCGCGAGCGTCTCGTGCGCCAGGACGAGCTTGGGAGCCGCCTCGACCGCCGCGAGGGCCTTCTGCATGGCGAGCGCGGTCGCGTCGCGCGCCTCGGCCTCGACGGCGTCCTTCACGAGAGCGGAGCCCTTCTCGGCCGCTCGCCGGAGCTCTTCCTCCTCCTTCGCGCGAGCCCCGGCGCTGGCGAGCTCCTCCTGCTGCTTGCGGCGCTCGGCGTCGGCCTTGTCCTGGGCGGACTGCTCGTTGTCCTTCAAGTAGATGACGTAGGCCCCGAGCCCGGCCGCGAGGAGCAGGCCCGTGAGCGCGAGGGTGAGCGCGACCGGATGCGCGCCGATTCCCCCGAGGGTCCTCCCGAGCGTGCTCGACCGCGTCGCCGTGATCTTCTCGCCGTCGCGGAAGCTCTCGAGGTCCTTGAGGAGCGCGTTCGCGTCCTTGTAGCGACTCTCGAGCGGCTTCTCGAGGCACTTGAGCACGATCGTCTCGAGGTCGACCGGGATGTCCGGCTTGAGCTTCCTCGGAGGAGTCGGCTTCTGGTGCACGACCTGCGTCACGACCTCGAAGGTCGTGTCCCCTATGAACGGAGGGCGGCCGGTGAGCATCTCGTAAAGGACGGCTCCCAGGGAGTAGACATCCGCGCGAGCGTCCACGCTGAGCGCCCGTCCGTCGGCCTGCTCGGGAGGCATGTAGTTCGGCGTCCCGAGGACCTCGCCCGCTCGCGTCGAGGTCGACTCCTTGCCCAGGTCCTTCGCGATCCCGAAGTCGGTGATCCGGGGCGAGCCCCTCCGGTCCATGAGGACGTTCCCGGGCTTCAGGTCGCGGTGGATGACGCCCTGCTTGTGCGCGTAAGCGAGCGCCGCGCAGAGCTTGATCGCGATCTCGACGGCCTTCTTCCGGTCGATCTCGCCCGCGCGGATCAGGTGGCCGAGGTGCTGGCCCTCGACGAAGTCCATCGTGAAGTAGTGGATCCCCTCGTGCTCGCCGACGTCGTGGATCGAGACGATCCCGGGGTGCACGAGCTTGGCGACGTGCCTCGCCTCGGCGTAGAAGCGGTCGACCGCGACGTTCGAGGCGCCGCCTCCGTCGAGGAGCATCTTCAGCGCGACCTCGCGCTCGAGGTCGGCTTGCCTGGCGCGGAAGACGATCCCCATGCCGCCGCGCCCCAGCTCCGAGAGGAGCTCGTAGCGCCCGAACTTCGCTCCGACGACCGGCTGGAATCCGCTCGAGCGCGTGGAGCCGTCCACGCGCGTGGCATTGACCGTCGCGGCGCTCGAGGATGCGTCGCGCTTGGTGGACGGCGGATCGCCGTCGGTTTGGAGAGGGAGCGTCGGTCCGTCGGGGCTGCTCGCGGCGAGCGCCTCCGTCGCGTGGCGAGGCATTCCCCTCGCGGGCGTGGCTCCGCTCGAGGACATGAGACCGCCCGGCACGGTCGGCGGCTCCTCGATCGGGAGAGCGGGCGCCCGGGCGCGCGAGGCGAAGGCCGAGTCGCCCGGTCTCCTCTGGGCGCCGGGAGGCGTCGGAGGGTAACGCGGTGGCAAAGGCGGTTGAGGACCCGGAGTCGGCCGCTGGCTCTCGACGAGCCGCTGCTGCGCGAGGTAAGCCGTGACCTCGGCCTTGAGGCCGGCCACGACCTCGCTCGAGAGGAATCCTCCCCGCACGAGGAGGTCGGGGATGCTCGCTCTCCCGCCGGCGCTCGCCTTGGCGTTGACGGCGGCCTGTGCCTGCATGCGCCCGATGAGGTCCCGCCTCAAGGCAAGCTCGAGGAGGAGCCCCTCCGGGTCGAGCGCGGGCGGTTGCGGCACCAGAAAGCCTCCAGCGGCGTTCCCCGCGCGCGCGGGCGAGCACGCCGTTTGAGCTCGAAACCCCGTGACGGTAACACCCTGTGCGCGGGGGATCAATCTTGGTCAGCCCCGCGCCGGCTCCCTGCTATCCTGGCGTCCCCAAGGAGGTCGAGCATGGAAGGCGAGAGGCTCGAGCAGCTCGCTCGTCCTGCGCCGCATCCTGCGCGGCTCGGGCTACCCGCCGGAGGCCGCCCAGGTCTTCATCGGCAACTCCTTCAACGTGAGAGGCAAGGGCGAGAAGTTCCGCGCCTCGCTCGAGGTCAACGAGAAGGGCACCTTCCCCGTGTTCACGCTCAGCGACAACAAGGAGCGCATCCGCTTCATGATCGGCCTCGAGAAGGACGGCGAGGCGACGATCAGCTTCTTCGACAAGGACGGCAAGGCGACGAAGGTCATCGCTTCCGACTCGAAGTGACGGGTGAGGAGACGACGAGAGACCCGGTGAACCCGCACCCCGACCAAGCTCCCGGCTCGCCGAGCGTCGCCGGCGAGCCGCGCCCCGCGCGCCGCTCGCCCGGCGAGCGCTTCGAGTGGCTCGAGACCGAGGCGCCCGAGCGGAAGAAGCCCTTGGTCGCGCCCGGCGCGCGCGCCGAGGCGGCGCGGCGCTGCCCTCGCTGCGGGTGGCTCGACTCCGTGAAGGAGATCGAGTGCTTCCGCTGCGGGCACGCCTTCGCGTCGGAGGACGACGCGGCCGCGGAGGGCTTCACGCGAGCCCTCGCCGCCCTCTCGCGCGGCGAGCGGCGGAGAGTGGTCGTCCTGGACCCCGCTCCGCTCCTCGCTCCCGGGGAGAACGACGCGCCGGCCGACCTCGTCCTCCGGCGGCGCTCGGCCGAGGCGAGCCTCGTGCCCGGCTTCGAGAAGCTCCTCTCTCTCACTCACGTGAACCCGGCGATCTTCCACGACTACGCGCACCAGCGCGCCGTCGCGGAGAAGGCGCTCCGCGAGCTCGGAGGCGCGGCGCTCCTCGCGGACGAGACGGGCCTCGGGAAGACCATGGAGGCCGGGATCATCGCCGCGGAGCTCATCGTGCGCGGCCTCGTGAAGACCGTGCTCGTCGTCCTGCCCGCGTCCCTCGCGACGCAGTGGCGCGAGGAGATGCACGAGAAGTTCGCGCTCGACTTCCAGGTGATCCGGACCTCCGAGGACATGAAGGGCGACCCTCCGCTCAAGATCGCGAGCTACACGCTCATCCGGGGCGAGAGGCTCGGAAAGGCCCTCCGGGAGAGACCCACGGACCTGCTCATCTGCGACGAGGCCCATCACCTGAAGAACCGCTCGACGAAGCAGTACCGGGCGGTCAACAAGATCCGGAAGAAGTACGTGCTCCTCCTCTCGGCGACTCCCTTTCACAACCGGCTCGTCGAGCCCAAGAACCTGATCGACGTGCTCAAGCCCGGCCTCCTCGGCTCCACGCGCGCGTTCAACAAGCAGTACGTGGACCCCAAGGACCCGAGGCGCCCCCGGAACGTCCACCACCTGCGCGCACTCCTGGGAGAGATCCTGATCCGCAACCGCCGCCACGAGGTCGCGGTGAAGCTCCAGCCCCGCCGCGCGGTCACGTATCACCTCGAGCTGGGCCCGAGCGAGCGCGCCTTCTACGACGAGCTCTCCGAGTTCATCCGCAAGGAGGTGCGAGAGCGCGCGATCGAGGCTGCCGCCGCGCGCCACGCGGGGAAGCGCTACAGCTACATCCTCGCGCTCGTCACGCTCCAGCGGGAGCTCACGTCGTCGGCGCCGGCGGTCGCGCGCACGCTTCGCACCATGGCCCACCGCGACGAGCTGAGCGGCCCGCTCGCGAAGCAGCTCGAGAGCTACGCCGAGCGAGCGGGCTCCCTCGCGGACTGGCGGAAGGGCGACGCCGCGCTCGAGGTGCTCAAGCGCTTCCCCGGGCAGTTCGTGATCTTCTGCGAGTTCCTCCCGACGATCGACCTCCTCATGGAGCGCCTGCGCGCGCACGGCATGGACTCCGTCGCCTTCCACGGAGGCCTGGGCGCCGAGGGCAAGCAAGCCGCGCTCGATGCGTTCCGCGCGGGAGCGCGCGCTCTCGTGGCCTCGCGCGCCGGGGGCGAAGGCCTCAACATCCAGTTCTGCCACAACGTCCTCAACTTCGACCTCCCGTGGAATCCCATGTCGATCGAGCAGCGGATCGGCCGCGTGCACCGGCTCGGGCAGGAGAAGCCGGTCACGGTCGTGAACCTCTCGGTGAGAGAGACGATCGAGGCGCGCGTGCTGGAGCTCCTCACCTACAAGCTCAAGCTCTTCACGGCCGTCCTCGGGGAAGTCGACCTGATCCTGGGCGCGCTCCACTCGGAGAGGAGCTTCGAGGAGCTCCTCCGCGAGGCCTGGCTCAAGGGTCTCTCCGGGGATGACCTCGACCGCGAGTTCGACAAGTTCGGCGAGGCGCTCGAGCGCGCGCGCGAGGAATACGAAGCGGTCAAGGGGAGCGAGGTCGTCCTGGACGAGATCGCCCCTCGCCCGCCCGGGGTCGACGAGGGTCCCAAGAGCTGACCGGAGGGCGCATGACGGAGGCGGCTCCTTCGCGCGGGACGCTCCGGGCCGTCACCGTGCTCGCGTGGACGAACATCGTGCTCCACGCGCTCGCGCTCGCGCTCTCGCTCGAAGGCATCCGCCCGGGGACGCCCGCGTTCTCGCCGGACGAGCGCATGATCTACCTCGCACGGGCGCCGCTCCTCTGGGAGCTCGCGTGGGGCGCGTGGATGGCGAGCGCGCTCGCTCTCGTGACCTTCCTCGAGCTCCTCGGGAGGAGCCTGCGCGGGAGAGAATCGAACGCGCGGCTCGCCGTCTCCCTCGCGGTCGCGGGAGTGGCGATCGACCTCACGTGCGACGCGACGCAGATGCTCGTGCTCCCCTCGATCTGCTCGCGCGAGCCTCGCGACCCGGCGCTCTTCCTCGCCTTCGCGCGCTTCGCGGACGTGGGAGGATTCGTCGCGGCGAACGGCCTCTACTCGCTCGCCGTGCTCGTCCTCTCCTTCTCACTGAAGGAAAGCAAGGCGGCCCTCCTCCTCGGAGCTGCGACCGGAGTCTTCGGCTTCCTCCTCGCGGCCGCCGGCTTCACGGGAGAAGCGCGGTGTACGGAGCTCGCGGCCGGACCGACCATGCTTTTCTTCATGGCCTGGACGCTCGCCGCGGCGCGAGCTTCCGCCCGGGCGAGCGAAGGCCCGTGAGGCCGGTCGTCGTCTTCGGAGGTTACGGCACCTTCGGCTCGCTGGTCTCGCGCGAGCTCGCGGCGCAAGGAGTCCCCGTGATCGTCGCCGGCCGCGACGGCGAGAGAGCGCAGGCGCTCGCGGAGGAGCTCGGAGCGCCGCATCAGGCCGCGAAGGCCGACGTCACGGACCGCCACTCCTGCCGGCGGGCCGTCGAGGAGCGCTCCGTCGCCGTGAGCTGCGCGGGCCCGTTCGGGAAGCTCGGGCCGGCTCTCCTCGACGCG
>JACQDU010000449.1 GCA_016200955.1 bacterium | reverse complement strand
CGCCCCCTAGGCTGCGTGGGGCGACTTTCGTCGCCCCCGCCCCCTAGGCTGCGTGGGGCGACTTTCGTCGCCCCCGCCCCCTAGGCTGCGTGGGGCGACTGAGCTCTCCCCGCGCGTCCCTGTTTTCGGGACGGCCGGCGCTCGCTTCTCGTTCTCAAGCCGACGATGGACAGCGCGCTCTCAAAAGGTTAAACACCTTGCCCACAACAACGCTACGGGCGGCCGCCCGAGGCGCCCGAGGGGTCCCCTTCCATGGATTTCTTGAACACCGAGCACGGCTACGTCGCCATCACGCTGTTCCTGACGGCCGCGCTGAGCCTCGTCGGGCTCGCGGCAGCGGCCTGGTTCGCGCGCTTCGTTCTCAGGAGCGACACCGGCGACGAGAAGATGCGGAAGATCTCGGACGCGATCAAGGAAGGCGGCGAGGCGTTCCTCGGCCGGCAGAACCGGACGATCGCGTCGCTCGCCGTGGTGTTCGCCGGCCTCATCTTCGGCTTCTACTTCTTCCAGGAAGGGCTCGGCAACGCCTGGAAGATGACGGTCGGCTTCCTCGTGGGAGCGCTCTCGCGCTCCGCCTCGCGCTCAGGGGAGGCGCGGCCTCGGGCATGTGCGTCGTCGCCATGAGCCTCCTCGGGGTCCTCGCGCTCTTCTTCATCTTCGGCGGGTGGCAGGTGCTCACGATGTCTCTCTCGAAGCCTCACTTCGAGGGCGAGCCGATCTCCGCCGATCCCGCCGCGATCAAGCTCGTGAGCGACATCGCGAACACGATCGTCGGCTTCGGCTTCGGCGCGAGCTTCGTGGCCCTCTTCGCGCAGCTCGGTGGCGGAATCTACACCAAGGCCGCGGACGTGGGAGCGGACCTCGTGGGCAAGGTCGAGGCCGGGATCCCCGAGGACGACCCGCGCAACCCGGCGGTGATCGCGGACCTCGTGGGCGACAACGTCGGCGACTGCGCGGGCCGCGGAGCCGACCTGTTCGAGTCCACGGCGGCGGAGAACGTGGGCGCCATGATCCTCGCGGCGACCCTCGTCACGAAGCACCCCGAGATCGGCGTCAAGGCGATCTTCTTCCCGCTCCTCGCCCGCGCGTTCGGAATCGTCGCCTCGATCATAGGCGTCCTCGTCGTGAGCACGCGCGAGGAGGACGACCCCATGGACGCTCTCAACAGGGGCTATTACGTGACGACCCTGGGAGCGATCGTCGGGTTCCTGGGAGCCGTGCTCCTCCTCCTCGACGGGGCTCACGGCGACAAGTGGTGGTTCTTCGCGTCCGGTCTCATCGGGATCGCGACGAGCTTCGCGTTCGTCTGGATCACGCAGTACTACACGGAGCACAAGTACCGCCCCGTGCAACAGATCGCCGAGGCGTGCAAGACGGGCGCGGCGACGAACATCATCGCGGGCTTCGCGGTCGCGCTCGAATGCACGGCGGCGCCGGTCGTCGTGATCTCCGCCGCGATCCTCGGCTCCTACTGGTGCGGCACGCACGTGGGAGAGCACGGAGGCCTCTTCGGGACGGCCGTGGCGACCATGGGCATGCTCTCGACGGCGGGCTACATCCTCGCCATGGACACGTTCGGCCCGATCACCGACAACGCCGGCGGCATCATCGAGATGAGCGAGCAGCCCGAGGAGATCCGCAAGAAGACGGACCGACTCGACGCGGTCGGCAACACGACCAAGGCCCTCACGAAGGGTTACGCGATCGGCTCGGCCGCTCTCGCGGCGTTCCTCCTCTTCTCCGCTTACCTCGACCGGGCGAGCGAGCTCATCCGGGACAAGTGGAGCAAGACCGACCTTGCGGCCTCGATCGCCTGGGGCGGCTTCGAAGGCGTGGACATCGGGAAGGCGCCGGTCTTCGTGGGTGGGCTCATCGGGGCCGCGCTCGTCTTCCTGTTCGCCAGCTTCGCGATCAAGGCCGTCGGCGCCGCCGCGCAGTTCGTGATCGACGAGGTGAGGCGCCAGTTCCGCGAGAAGCCCGGGATCATGGCGGGGACCGACAAGCCCGATTACGCACGTTGCGTCGACATCGTGACCAAGGGCGCGCTCAAGTCGATGCTCGTGCCCGGGCTCATCGCGGTCGCCGTGCCGGTGGCCGTGGGCTTCCTGTTCGGCTTCCTCCCGCGCGAGGCGTTCGAGCACCACACGACCGGCGGGCCGCCCTTCTCGACGCTCGGGATCGAGTCCGTCGCCGCGCTCCTCATGGTGGGGACGATCGCCGGCATCCTCCTCGCGACCGTGCTCAACAACGGAGGCGGCGCGTGGGACAACGCCAAGAAGTACATCGAGACGGGCGTCCACGGCGGCAAGCGCTCCGACGCGCACAAGGCTGCGGTCGTCGGCGACACGGTCGGTGACCCGTTCAAGGACACGGCCGGGCCCTCGCTCCACGTGCTCATCAAGCTCCTCGCGACGATCACGCTCGTCTTCGTCCCGCTCTTCCTGAGGTAAGCCCGGGCGCGTTCGCTATACTCCTCCCCGAGAGGCGAGGAAGTGGACCTCACCACGAGGCTCATCGGAACTCTCGTGGACGGGAAGTTCCGGGTCCTCTCGCTCCTCGGCGAGGGCGGCATGGGCGCGGT
>JACQDU010000448.1 GCA_016200955.1 bacterium | reverse complement strand
GGGCCTCGCTCACCGCGGGGGGAGTCCGTGCGCGGCGCGGCGCGCAGCGACGCGCCGCGGAATACGGACGGGGGGCGCGTAAGCCCCCCATCCGGTGAAGACGAAGCGGCGCGAAAGCTCCTCGTGCGCGCGAGAGGCGTCACGAAGACGTTCGGGACCGGGCCTCTCGCGACGCCGGTGCTCAAGGGGATCGACCTCGAGATCGCGACGGGGGAGCTTGCGCTCCTCATGGGACCGTCGGGATCGGGGAAGACGACGCTGATCTCCGTCCTCGCGGGCCTCCTCCGGGCGACGAGCGGGACGGTCGAGCTCTGCTCCCAGAAGATCTCCGAGCTTCCCGAGGACGCGATCGCGCGGGTCCGCCGCGAGAGCCTGGGCTTCGTCTTCCAGAGCTACAACCTGTTCCCCGCGCTCTCGGCGCTCGACAACGTCGCCGAGGTGCTCGTCATGAAAGGCGCGCCGCGAGTGATCGCGCGCGAGCGTGCGAGCCGCGCGCTCGAGGCCGTGGGCCTGGGAGAGAGGCTCACTTACCTGCCCTCGAGCCTCTCGGGCGGGCAGAAGCAGCGCGTCGCCGTCGCGCGCGCGCTCGCGGGAGAGCCCGCGCTCGTCCTCGGAGACGAGGTCACCGCCGCGCTCGACCGCGAGAGCGCGGAGGCCGTGCTCGGGATCCTGAGGCGCCGCGTGGGGCCGGGCTCGTCCGTGCTCCTCGTGACGCACGATCGGCGCCTCGAGCGCTACGCGGATCGAGTCATCGAAATGGAAGACGGGCGCATCGTGCGCGACGAGCGCCGCGTGCCCGACTTCGTGGCACCGCCGCATTCGCCCGCGGCGAATGCTGGATTCGGGAGGGTCGCATGAGAGCTCGCAGGATCGCCGCGCTCGCGGGAGTGCTCGTCGCCTCGGCGACGGGCCTGGCGCTCGCTTGCACGACGAACGGCCGCACGGTCGAGGTCGCTCCGGGAGCGCTCCGTTCTCTCTTCATCGCGCGAGCCGCCGTCGTGGCCGAGGACGGCTCGGCGGCAATCCGCGCCCGCACGGCCGGCCGCGTCGTGCGCGTGCTCGTGAAGGAGGGAGAGACCGTCACGGAGGGTCAGCTCCTCGCGGAGATCGAGGCCCAGGACCTCGCGTTCGCGCTCGCCCGCGCGGAGGCCGACAGCCGCTCGCTCTCCGCGAGCGCGCGCGCGATCGAGGAGGGCGTTCGCGAGGAGGAGCGGACCGCTCTCGAGGCCGAGGCGAGGGCGGCGGAGGCCGAGGTCTCTCTCGCGGAGGACCGTGAGGCTCGGGAGGCTCGCTTGCATACCGCCGACGTCGCGACGGAGCAGCGGGAGACCGAGGCTCACCACTCCTGCGAGGCCGCGAGGGCTCGCCTCGCCGCCGCGAGGGCCCGGCTCGAGCTCGCGAGGAAGGGAGGCCGCGCCTCCGACGTGGACGCCGCGCGCGAGCGCGCTCAGGCCGCCGCCGCCGAGGTCGAGCGCCTGAAGACCGAGCTCCAGTGGACGAAGCTCACGGCGCCGACCTCCGGCGTCCTCCTCGCGCGGCGCGCATGTGCGGGCGACGTCGTCTCTCCCGCGGGAGAGCCGTTGTTCGAGATCGCCGACGTCTCTCGCACCGAGATCAAGATCGAGGCGGAGGAGCTCGACGCCGCTTCTCTCGCGCTCGAGCGCTGCGTGAGCTTCACCGCACGCGGCGGCGGCCCCGAGCTCGCGCGGGGCCGGATCGTGCGCGTTGGCGCTCGCCTCGAGCGGCGCTCGATCGGCGCCGAGGAAGCTCGCGTGCGCGCGGACGCTCTCGTGCGGCCGGCGTGGGCTCGCGTCGAGGGCGCGTCGCCGTTCGCTCTCGGGCAGCGGCTCGAGGCCAAGGTCGAGGGGCCCGCGCGGCCGGTGCGGGCTTCTCTGCCGAGGTCCGCCGTTCACGTGAGCGGCGGGCGCACCGTCGTGAAGACTCCGTTCGGGCCGTGGTGTCGGGAGACTCCGGTGGAGCTCGGAGACACCGACGATCGCACGGTCGAGGTGAGGGGGCTCGAGGTCGGAGTGCGGGTGCTGGTGCCGTGAGTCGGCTTCGTGGATTCACTTGTCACTGGGCACGGGTCACTGGGCACTGGGCATTTCGATTGGCCCGGGCTCCGTCTACTTGATGTCGGTCGTAAGACCTCGGATTCGGCTGCCGGCCTCTCATCCTCGACCTCGCCGGCAACGAGCTCAGGGAAAACGGAATCGATCGCCGGCCTCCCGATCACCAGGAGCTTTCGCCGCGACTCCTCGCGGACGGCTCGCTCCTCCGAGCCCATCCTGTGAGCGAGCCATCTCACCTCGACTCCCGTCCTCACGGTCGAGCTAGCGAAAGGCGCCGCAAGGACGACGACGCCGAGCGCGAGTACGCAAGCCGCGGCTCGTCCACGCCTTCGGCCTCGGGGCTCCGCGCCGTCCGTCATGCTCTCTTCGCCGTGGAGGAGTCTACGCAGCGAAACGACTCGCGCACGAGCACGCATCG
>JACQDU010000034.1 GCA_016200955.1 bacterium | reverse complement strand
CTCGACCTTCACGCGGTTCACGACGATCGGGATCGTCTTCGCCGCCGTCTCCTGGACTCCCCCGTCTCGCACGACGAGCGCGAGGGTGCCTTCTCCGTCCTTGATCGTCCTCGGGAGAGAGAAGGAGACCGAGCAGAGCCCGCTCGCATCGAGCGAGACCTCGCTCCGGTGGACTTCCACGCCATCGACGGTCGCGACCGCGGTCGCGCTCGCTCCGAGCGGGACTCCGCCCTCGGCGCGCTCGGCCTTGAGCGTCGCGCTCACGCGCTCGCCGGGGCCGTAAGCCTTCTTCGCGAACTCGAGCTCCGTCTTCAGGCGAGGCACCCGGTAGCTCCGGATGTCGAAGGTCGTCTCCGCCTCCGGCAGCCCCTCCCACGGGAAGCGCGCGACGAGCTTGTACTCGCCGCCCGGCATGTCCTCGGGGATCGTCCACGAGAACGCCGCCATGCCGACCTGGGTCACGTTCGAGATGCCCTGGACCACGACGGCTCCTCCGGGCGAGCGCACCTCGAACATGGGTTGCGCGACGCCGACCGGAGCTCTCGTGAACGCGTCGAGCTCCGCTCCTCTCGCGTAGACCGTCTCTCCCGGCCGGTAGAGCGGCTTGTCGGTCGCGAGGTGCATGAGCCAGCGGTTCTGGCCGAGCTCGAGCGGGGCCTTCGGCTTCGCGTCGTCGGCGTAGATCGAGACGCCTCCCTTGAGCGCCACGACGCCGATCAAGGCGAGGGCGAGGTGCTTCTCGGATAGCTTCATCGTCTCCTCCGATATGGGGTGAGCGGGACCTCCACGCCGATCGGCGGGCGTTTGGGGGAGGGTTCCCGAAATCCACGGGAGGAGCGGCCCGCGAGGCGAGGCCGCAAGGGCGCTAGCAGCAATGCCAGGAGGATAGCGTTCGAGCCCAAGTGCAACGGATTCACTTGTCACTGGGCACTGGGCATTTGTCACTGGGCATCTTGGGCTCGGCCACCCCGGCGCCGTGCGCTCACTCTTGCTCAGGACCGTTTGCTCAACGGCTGGACCGCGTCAAGCGCGGCAATGCCCAGTACCCAGTTACCAGTGACCAGTGAGCCCTTCACGGCACCAGTAGCCCGATGCTCGGACACGGCCTTCGCCATCATCCGCCTGGCCTTGGTCGTAGCAGGGCCTCTTTGCGCCTTGGCCTCGAGGCGACGGGCCGGAAGAGCTCGAGCCCCGGCTCAGGCCGAGTGGTCGCCCTTGCGTCTGTCCGCCGAGAGCGAGGCCATGGCGCTGGCCTCGATTCCGATCGCGACGTTCCCCTGGAGGACCGCGCCCTCGCCGACGACGAGGCGCGGGGCGCGGATGTCGCCCGTCACGCGGGCCGACGGGGCGAGCTCGACGCGCTCGGACGCCGTGATGTTCCCCTTGAGCGCTCCCTCGACGACGGCCTGGGCCACGACCGCCTCGCCCGTGACCTGGGCGCCCTTGCCGACGGTGAGCTTGCCCTTCGCGTTGATCTTTCCCTCGACCTTGCCCTCGATGCGCATGGCGCCCTCGGACGAGAAGTCGCCCTTGAACGAGGCGTCGGCGTTGATGACCGTCTCCCTCGTCGCCTCTCGCGGGAGCGAGGCGGTGGGCCGGGGCTGGACCTCCGACCTCGGCGGCGGCGGCGGCTCGGGCCTCGAGATCGGCGGAGACAGCTCCGCGAGGCTCCTCTCGATCGCGCTCGGAGACCGGGCGGCCGCGTCGAGCCGGACCGGGTCGGGGTCGGTCGCCTCCGGCGGGCTCAGCCGCATCGCGCGGGAATGGAGCTCGTCGTCCGGCAGCCCGCCTTCCACGATGAGGAGGGCGAGGCCGTCGAAGAAGCGGGCCTCGTCGCCGGCGAAGATGTCGAGCAAGAAGGCCTTGAGGAGCACCTCCCACCCGTCGGTCGCCATCTCGTCGAACGGCCGGAGCCTCTCCTTGGGGCCGATGGCCTGGGCCACGGCGAGGCTCACGGCGTCCTTGAGCGGCCGCCGGTCGTCCCAGTCGAAGAACATGCGGACGACGTCCTTCCCTTCGGGAGAGTAGAGGCGCTTCCAGCGAGCGGCCGAGTTGCCGCCGGTGAACTTCCGGAACGCGTCCTCCGCCTTCTCGACGAGGGTCGCCTTGCGCCTTAGGATCCTGAGCGCGGCGCTCATGTAGACGCGCTGGCGGTACTGGACGGAGAGGTCCCGGAAGGCGGCGGCCTGCTCGAGCGGCGCGGCTCGCCGGCGCTTTCCGCTCTCGCGCAGGAGCCCGCCGCCGGCTCGAGCGACGAGGAGCCCGACGAGCGCGAGCCCGACGCCCGCCCAGGCGAACCGCGGGGGAACCCCGAGGGCGTCGGGGACCGGCGTCCACGCGGTTCCCACGACCGCGAGGCCGAGCACCGCGAGGACGATCCCCGAGAGGAGCGTCTTCCTCCCGCGCAGGGGAGGAAGGCGGTCGGGCGGGATCGCGACGGGGTCGGTGCCCGCCGCGAGGGCCGCCACGTTCTCGGGGCCCCAGGCGGCGACGACCTCCTCGAGACCGGTCGAGGCGCTCAGGCTCTTCTCGACCTCCTGGCAGAGCTCCTTGAGCGCTTCTCCCACCTCGCGGCGGTCGCTCGGAGGAAGCTGGACGAACTCGCTCAGGTCGAAAGAGACGGCCTCGTGGCGGCGGCGCGCGACCTCGGCGAAGAGCTCGAGAGCGCGCCGGCCGAACTCCATGTCCTCGAGGAAGCCGGCGGCTTCGGCGTCTCCCAGGCGCTCGGCCGCCCTCTCGCGGACCTTCGCGACGGCGTTCGCCACGTCGTTGCGCGAGCGCCGCGCGTCGAACGTCGCGAAGTCCGTGGCGGGATAGCGCTCGAGCATCCGCTCCGCGACCCACGCGAGGCGGAGCGCCTCGCGCGGAGCGGTCGCACCCCAGCCCTCGGCCTCCGAGAGGATCGCCTTCACCAGGGTCAGGCCGGAACCGACGCGAGCAGACTTCGTCCGCGCATCCGCTGCTGCATCGGTATCGTCCGGGCAGCCGACCTCGTGCTGGCCGACCTGTGCACACCGAAGGCAGAGCCGCAAGCGCCCTCCGCTTGAACGAGCATGATAGGTATCGGAACTTGCCGGCGCGAGGCGGAGCCCCTCCGGAAAGGAGAAGGCCGCTCGACCTTCCGGCCGAACGGCCCCTCGTCCTTCGACGGGCGCTACTTCGATCGAGCGTCCGTCTCCCTCGCCTTCACGTGCACGACGAGCGGGTCGACCCAGTGCTTGTCCTCATCCGTGTAGTAGAGGTAAGCCCTGGACGCCGCGCCGCGGTAAGTTCCGGGAATCGCGGCGACGAGGTTCAGAACGACGCTCGCCGTCTCGTGAGGTGCCATGCCTCTCTTGTAGAGGATCACGTCGCGGCCGCGCGTCTCGAAGAAGTCGATCTTGCCTTCCTTGACGAGCTCCTTGAGCTGATCCGCGCGGGACTCGAGGCCGCCCGGGAGGCCCAGGATCGCCATGGTCATGGGGATCCCCTCCGCCGACTTGTTCGCGAGCTCGACTCGCAGGTCGACGGTCTCTCCCTCGTTGACCTCGGTCGAGACGAGCTTCTGCGAGAGGGCCACCTTGCAGGCGGGAGAGCTCACGGGAGTCGTCGCGTGGTATCGCACAGTGAGCGAGTAAGGCATGGGAGTCCCGCCCACGAGCCT
>JACQDU010000439.1 GCA_016200955.1 bacterium | reverse complement strand
GCACGTCGTCGCGGGAGAGGAAGCGGCCCTCGTCGGGAGCGGCCGCGCGCCAGGTCCGGTTGACGTTCACGACCTCCATGCCTGCCTTGCGTCCGAAGGACTCCATGCGCTCGTAGACGGTCGAGGCGCCCGGCTCCTCGAGCTCGCGCTTCCGCGGGAGGAGCACGAGGAGCGAGCGCGCTCCGAGCGCCCGGGCGCTCGCGGCGATCCTGCGGAGCGGCTCCTGGCTGTAACGCAGGCTCTCGTCGTCGAGCCCGGCGTCGCTCGGAGTGGCTCCGTCCGAGGAAGCCCTCCCCGGCATCCTCTCCCGGAGCCGCCTCGCGTTCAGCGAGACACGCAGGAAGCGGTAGAGCGCGCTCCGCGAGAGGCCGCGCCCCTCGATCTCGTCCTTCCACGCAGCGTAGCGCGCGGGATCGTCGATGAGCTGCCCGTCCAGGACCTGCGTGACCTTCCGGACGTCCACCGAGCGCTCGAGGACGTCGTTCGGGAGCCAGACCACGACGACCACCGTCGGCCGAACGATCCGGGCGACCCGCGGCATGAGGGCCTCTTCCTGGACCGTGTCGTAACCCGGGACTCCGGCGTTGAAGACCGCCGTGGGACGCCTCTCCGCGAGGCGAGACTCGAGCTGCGCGGGGAAGGTCTCCGGGTCGGCGACTCCTCGCCCGAAGGCGCACGAGTCCCCGAGCACGAGCACGCGCTCCCTGGCGCTCGCTCGCTCCTCGTCCCACTCGGGCCCGCGGAAGCCGAGGGCATTCGTCGTCGTGGGCGCCTCGAACTCGTACTCGGCGTGAACGCCCCTGTAGCTCGGGAGGAGGACCCAGCCCACCTCGGGGTCCGCGGCGTAGATCCCCGGACGGAAGTGGCGCTGGGGCGCGCTCCTCCTGTCGAGGAGGCGCACGGCGATCTCTCCCGCGACGAGCGACAGCGCGCACCCGAGGAGCAGCGCCGCGAGCCGGCGCCTCCAGCGGCGCACGGGGAGCGGGGACGCGCGCGTGGGCTCGCTCGTCGTCTCGCTTCCGCCGGTCGATCGGCGGGGACGGTCATCCTCGCCCGTCCTCGTCGTCCCATCGCCGGGACCTTCACGAGCCCCCAAGCACCAGGCCTTTCTTTCGAGGGGATACCGTAGCAGATCCGCCGGGGGGTCGTCGTCTCGAAACAAGTCGCTTCGAAAGGGGAGCGCGAGGCGACCGGAATCGCCTCCGTTCCTCGAAGTCGATGAAGATGACCGCTCGAGCCGCCGTCGAGTCCGCTCGGGGCGGTCGAGCCGTCCACCGGAGTAGGTTGGCGGGGACTGATCGGAATCGAACCGACCTGCCCGGTTGTTCGCCGGGTACAGAGGGTTTGAAGCCCTAGGCCGTCACCAGACGGCTCCAGCCCCCCCGCCTCGAATGCCGCGGAATTCTAGCACCCGACTCAAGGACGCTCGGGCGACCGCGTCTCTTTCACGGACGCCGTCACTTCTTGTTCTCGTCGCTCCGCCGGCGGTGCTCGAGGAGGACCTTCGTGAAGCTCGCCTCGATCTCGCGCGGGCCGACGGCGGCCTCGTCGCCGCGGAGGACGAAGCGCCCCCCCTTGAGCGCGAGGAGGCCCAGGACCGCGGGCTCTCCCTCGAGGGCGCCGCAGCGGGCCTGGTGCGGCGCTCCTCCGCGGAAGCTCACGAAGCCGGCGACTCCCTGAGGCCCCTGGATGTCGATGACGCCGGTCTTCTGGTTGAACTCGACTCCCTGGAGGATCTCGTGGAGCGGCATGTCCTCGAAGGAGCCGCGCAGGCCGTCGGGCATCTTCGGGCCCACCATCATGGTGTCGCCGAAGTGCTGGACGTTGGGCGCGACGAGCGCGTCGACGCAGCGGACCTCGAGCGTGTAGGGGCCGATCTTGAAGGACCCGCCGAAGGGAACGGTCGCTCGCTCGATGCGGGCTTCGTTCAGGTAAGTGCCGTTCGCGCTCTTGAGGTCGCGGATCGCGACGCCTTCCCGGACTCGCTCGACCTCGCAGTGGCGGCGAGACACCTGCGGGTTCGGGAGCACGAAGTCGTTCCCCGGAACGCGCCCCACGAAGACCGGCTTGTGCAGCTCGAGCGTGAGCGGCGCGAAGGGATCGCACGCGAGGACGACCGTCGTGCTCGCGTCCACGACGAGCGGCACCTTCTGGGCCGCCGGCGTCCCCGCGGCCGAGCGAGAGACCTTCGCCGTCGGAGGCG
>JACQDU010000438.1 GCA_016200955.1 bacterium | reverse complement strand
CGCGGAGTCGATCGAGGCTCCTCCCCCTGCTCCGGCGCCGAGCGCGGTCCCTGCTCCGGTTCCCGCCACGCCTCCGGCTCCGGCTGCGGCGCCTCCGGCACCGGCTCCGGTCGCGGTCACGGCTCCGGTCACGGCTCCGGTCACGGCCCCGGTCGCGGCGCCGGGTCCCGCCACGGCAGCGGCTCCTTCGGTCGCGGCGAAGACGACCTCGCCGACGCCGTCTTCCAGTGGCGCTCCGGCCCAGGCGAAGCCGTCTCCCACGCCGTCTCCCAAGGGAGCGGTCGCTCAGGCGGCCGCGGCGGGGCCCAGCGCCCCCCTCCCAGCCTCCCCCCGCTCCGCGGTGGGAGGAGTCGCAAGGGACGAAGAGCTCCTCGAGGACTCGCCCGAGGAGGTGATCGCGAAGAAGATCGTGAAGGCGACGCCCTGGTGGGCGGTGAGCCTCGCGTTCCACGCGCTCGTCCTCTCGTGCCTCCCTCTCATCGTCTTCTCGTACAAATTCGTCGAGGCGGACGAGATGTTCGTCGGGATCGTGTTGCCCCCCAAGAACACGAAGGTCGACCTCGGCGACCGCCCGCGGAGCGTGATCGAGAAGCCCGAGATGCCTCCGTCCGAGAACAAGCTCACGGACGAGCAGCGGATCTTCTTCCCCGGCGCGGAGGAGTCCACGCGGAACGAGTCCGCGAACAACGAGGACACGCAGAAGATGAAGGGCGAGAGCGAGACGGAGGCGCTCTCGTGGCTCGTCGGGAAAGACAGCGGGATCATGGGCCGCCGGCCCGGGACGCGGAACGGTCTGCGCGACTCCATGGGCGTCGGCGGAGGGTCGGGCGGGTCGAAGCGCTTCGGGACGCGCTTCGGCGGCAAGCGAGACCTGGTCGCCCGCGGCGGCGGCTCGGCCGCCACCGAGAGCGCCGTCGATGCGGGCCTCCGCTGGCTCGCGCGCCACCAGAGAGACGACGGGAGCTGGTGGAACGTCTCCAACAACCAGAGGATCGGCTTCCAGATCCGGAGGCGCATGCGAGACGGCAAGCCCCTTCCGAAGCGCGAGCAAGAGGAGGACGTGGCCGACGTCGTCTCGGGCTGCACCTGCGGCGCGTGGAACGGGAGCTTCGGCCTGAACGGGCTCGCCGTCCTCGCCTTCCTGGGAGCGGGCTACTCCCCGGAGAGCCGGGCGCGCTACATCGACCCGATCGACGGTCAGACCCGCTGCTACGGAGAGATCGTCCAGCGTGGGCTCAAATTCCTGGTCGACAACCAGGGGTCGGACGGCGGGATCGGCACCGGCACTCACCTCGAGCACCACATGGTGCCCACGATCTACGACCAGTCGCTCGCGACGTGGGCCCTCTGCGAGGCCTTCGGGATGACGAACGGGAAGGCCTACAAGACTCCCGCCCAGAAGGCGGTCGAGTACCTCGTCTACGCCCAGAACAAGGGAGCGGCCTGGCGGTATCGTCCGCGCGGCGGCGACAACGACACGTCGGTGAGCGGCTTCGCGATCATGGCGCTCAAGAGCGCCCAGTCGTCGGGCTTCGACGTGCCCGAGCAGTCCTTCAAGGACGCCCTCTCGTACCTGAACTCCGTCACCGACCAGGACGGCGGCGGCGCTTACTACAAGGGCACCGGCCCGACTCCTCCCATGACCGCCGTCGCCATGGTCTGCCGCATGTTCATCGAGAGAGACCAGGAAGACCCACTCCTCGCGGGCGCGGCGGAGACGATCCTCGAGAACGCCCCGCAAGCTCCCGACAGCCCGACCGAGGCGGCTTCGGCGGCGAACAACTTCTACTTCCTCTACGCGGCCACGCTCGCCCTCTACCAGTACGACGGGCCCGACGGGGACATGTGGCGGCAGTGGAACGACAAGATCGTGAAGCTGCTCTGCAACGGCCAGCACCGCCGGAGCGACAAGTGCCTCGATGGGTCCTGGTCCTGCGACATGTGGGTCGGGACGAGCCGGGTCATGACGACCGCCATGGGCGTCCTCATGCTCGAGGTCTACTACCGCTACGAGAGCCTGTTCGGCTCGAATCCCGCGACGCACAAGCGGAAGAACGCGGCCACGCCGCTCACGCCCGAGGAGTGGCTCGACAAGGTCGTCGAGGTCAACTGGAACGGGCGCTGGCTGCCCGCGAAGGTCCTCAAGGTGCAGGACGGGCGAGCTCTCATCCGCTACGACCAGATGGGAGCGAACTGGGACGAGTGGGTCACCTCGAAGCGGATCCGCCACCCCGAGGGCGGCGCCCCCAAGCCGCCGCGGCCCGTGCGGGATCCGCCCGTCGAGAAGCCCGCGGAGAAGCCGAAGCCGCCGAACGAGAGCAAGGAGATCCCCCAGGAGTGGCTCGGGAAGGCCGTCCTGGTCCAGCAGAACGGTAACTGGGTCCGCGCCAAGATCTTCGACATCAAGGGCAAGTTCGCTCACGTCCGCTACGACCAGAGCGCCGAGGAGGAGTGGATCGCCTCGCGCCTCCTGCGACTGGTCGACTGAAGGCTCGGGCCCGGCGTGAACCCAAGAAACGGGAAGCGCCCCTGAGACGAAGCGCGTAACTCACGGGGAGTCGGGCTCCTCCGTCTGGCACCGCTTTTTGCTCGCGTCGCTCTCGTTGGAGCGGCGAGGGAGAATGGCGAAGCGGGCGCTCGCGGTCATGGTGGGTTCATTCTGCGTGCTCGCGGGTTGCGGATCCGACAGCTCGAGCGGCGGCCCCATGGGAACGACGGCAACGGCCGCGACGGAGCTGCCCGCGCCGGAGAAGTCGGCCGCGCGCGCGCCGGCTCCCGTGACGAGCGCATCGAGCACGGCCAGGCCCTCGGCGAAACCTCCCGCTCCGCGCGTCGCGCTCACGGCGCGCGGGCTCTCGATCGACGGGAGGGTCGCGCCGATCCTGGGAGGCGACCTCCAGTACTTCCGCATCCGGGACCCGCTCTGGGGCGAGGCGCGCACCCACGCTCTCTGGGAGGAAGCGATCGACCAGGCGCAGGCGGCGGGCGTGAACCTCGTGGCGACTTACGTGCCCTGGGAGTTCCACGAGGAGACGGAGGGCGATCTCGACTGGAGCGGCGCTCGCGACCTCGAGGGCTTCCTCGAAGCCTGCCACGCGCGCGGGATCTCCGTGCACCTGAAGCCGGGGCCCTTCATCAACGCCGAGTGGCCGAACGGATTCGGAAGCTTCGGCGGCGTCCCGGGCTGGTGGAAGGAGAGCCACCCCGAGGACCTCGCGCGCGGCCCCGACGGGTTGCCCTTCAGCTTCGACCTCCTCGGGCGCCCCGAGGGGAGGCAGCCGAGCTTCTTCTCTCCCACGTTCCGAGCCGCGGCCGCGAGGTGGTTCAAGGCCCTCGCCCCGATCGTCAAGAAGTACGTCGTCGACCGCCCGACGATCGTCATGATCCAGATCGACAACGAGACGAACTTCTACTTCAAGTCGCGATTCTCGTCGGACTACAGCGTGCACGGCGTCTCGCAGTACCACGCGTGGCTCGAGAAGAAGTACGGAAAGATCGAGGCGCTCGACGCCCTCTACGGGACCGCGCACGCGAGCTTCGCCGACGTCGTCCCTCCCCGGGCGGCGCCGTCGCGGCCCGAGGAGAGCTTGCCCGTCCAGGACTGGTTCGACGCCGGGAAGGACGGGATCGCCGAGTGGCAGCTCTTCCTGCGCTCGACGTGGGAGTCGCTCGGGATCAAGGAGCCGTGGGTGCTCTTCACGACGAACGACTCCCCGCACCCGCTCCCCATGACGGACCTCGTCCTCTGGGACGGCCCGACCAAGAACAAGGCCGGGCTCGCCGCGCTCGACGCTTACCCGAAGCAGTGGCCGTGGTCGGGCTCGCGGCCGTCGGACTATCCCTTCCTCACCTCGTTCTTCACGAAGCGCTTCCTGGAAGCGAACGGCGACTACTCGTTCGCGGGCGCGGCTCCCACGAAGATCAAGGGCGCCTTCGCCGCCGAGCTCGAGGGCGGGCTGTTCACGCTCCCGCTCGGCCTCCCGCTCGAGATCCCGCCGCACGCGACCGACACGGTCCTCCTCGAGTTCTTCGGCCACGGAGGAGTCCTGGGCACGGTCTACGTCTTCCGGGGCGGCTTGAATCACGACGGCTCCCGTTACTTCGAGACGGCGTGCGTCGACCCCGACGGCCGGGAGACTCCGCGCTACGACCTCGTGCGCCGCTTCGGGAAGGGCCTCCTCGAGAAGAACGGCGCCGCTCTCCTCGCATCCGAGGAGCCGGACTCGAAGGTCGCCCTCGTCGTCGGCGCGCGCTTCGACGCGCCCGCTTTCGGAATCGCCGGGCACCCCGGGTGGATCCAGGCGAAGGAAGCTCCCGCGGTCCTGGGCTGGCTCGAGGACGGCGGCCTCTCACCCCAAGTGATCGACGGGCGCCGCGTGAAGAAGGGCGACCTCGGCGCGTTCAAGGCCGTCTTCTACGTGAACCCCGACGTGGCCGACGACGATCTCGCGCTCGCTCTCGACGACTACGTGAAGAAGGGCGGCACGCTCGTCAACTTCCTCCATGCGGGGAAGAAGGACGGGAGCTTCCAGGAGGGGAAGACGCCCGGCTCGCTCCTCGCGGACGGACTCTTCGCCGAGGGTCGCCTCGCCTCGGTCTACGAGGAGAAGCTCGGCTTCCTCCTCCCTCCTCACGTGAACTTCGCGCTCCCGACCGGGCTCGCCGGATACCTCGCGACGAGCCCTTTCCTCGGCCAGTACGACGTGAGCGGCGATGCGCTCGTCTTCGCGCGCGACCGGACCGCGCCCTGGGGCGCGGACGGGAAGGCCGCGGGCTGGCAGGCGAAGAAGGGCTCGGGCCAGGTCTTCTTCCTCGCCACGAACCCCGCGCGCGTCTACCGCGACGCCGGCTACTACGACGCGGCGCCCGACGACCTCCTCGTCCCGCGAGCGATCCTCTCCTGGATCTCGAAGGAGGTGGGCCTCTCGCCGCTCCTCTCCGTGACCGATGCGAGCGCGCGAGCCTTCGCGCGGAAGGTCCCCTCGAAGGACGGCGGCGGCGCGCTCGTCTTCCTGGCCTCGCGCCTCTCCACTCCGAGCGATGCTCCCGTGAAGGTCCTCGACCTGGCCGCGCTCGG